>JAIERT010000122.1 GCA_019746735.1 Burkholderiaceae bacterium
AGGCCTGCTGGTCCATGAGCAGGCCGAAGATCAGCGGCGAGACCGCCTGGCCGATGTCCAGCCCCGAATACACCACGCCATAGACGCGCCCGCTCGCGTTCTCGGGGGTGGAGCGCTTGATCAGCAGATCGCGCGAGGGGCCGGCAAAACCGGCCGCCAAGCCCATGCTGGCAAAGAGCACCGGCACGGCCAGGGCCGGCAAGGGCGCCAGGCCCAGCAGCAGGGAGATGCCGGCGGCCACGGCAAAGCCCGTGCCCACCACGCGCTCGCTGCGCGCCGGGTCCGTGGCGAGGAAGCCGCCCAGCAGCATGCCGCTGGCGCTGGCCACCATATAGGCCGTCAGGCACACCGCGACCAGGCTCAGGGGCACGGCGTGCAGCTGGCGCGCCGCCTCGGGCGCAAAAGCCTGTACCACGCTCAGTGCGACGGCAAAGACGAAAAAGAAGGCGAAGCACATCCACACCGCGGGGATGCGCAGGAAGTCGAGGCTGCCCTCGCCCGGCGCATCGGCGGCCGCACGCGCCGGCGCCGTGGGAGCGAGTGCCAGGCGGCGGCCCTGCCAGGCGCAGAGCAGCAGCACGCCCAGCACCAGCACGCCGGCCGCCACCAGCGCCACGCGCCAGGAATACAGCAGGGTCAGCGGCACCAGCAGGGCCGGCGCCAGGGCCCAGCCCAGATTGCCGCTGATGCCGTGCACGCTGTAGGCATGGCCCAGGCGCGGCGCGCTGACCTTGCGGTTGATCAGGGTGTAATCCACCGGGTGGAAGACCCCGTTGCCCAGGCCGGCGACGACTGCGAAGGCCATGAGCATGGCGTAGCTCGTGCTGGCGGAAAACCCGAAAGCGGCCAGTGCCAGCAGGCCCAGGCCCACGTAGAGCACGGGGCGCGGACCATAGCGGTCCACCCAGAAGCCCGAGAGCGTCTGCACCGTGCAGGAGACGACGAAGAAGATCGTCATCAGAAAGCCGAGCTCGGCATAGCTGGTATTGAACGCCTCCTTGAGCCAGGGGAACAGCGGCGGCAACAGCAGCTGGCTGAAGTGGCTGCAGAGGTGAGCGATGCCGATCAGGCCGATCAGGCTGGCGTCCTGACGCAGGGGAACAGGGGCGGTGGCGAGGCTGGCGCTGGACATGCCCCGATGCTACTGCAGCCGGCGTGAACTAATGCACACCCGCGCGGCACAGGACCGCCGTCACGGCAGGGACAGGCCGAATTCGTGAACTACTCCCTCGCCAAAAACGCGGATCGTTACAGAATGCAACCATAGCCACACAGAACACCACGCGGCAACTCACAGCTTCAGGGAAAACATCATGATCATCCTGCCCATTGGCGACGACGCCCCGGAACCCTCGCAGCCCACGTCCTCGCGACCGGCGCCGCTGCAAAGCACCGTGCACCTCCTGGTGATGGGTTTCAGCCCCGCCGAACGCGAGCTGATCCAGGGCATCACCGCCCTGTCCCAACGCCGCCATCTGCGCATCGAGCTCAGCGGATCGGACAGCATGGACGCCGCTGACGTCATCCTGCTCGACGGCAGTGACACCAAGGTGATGACCTGGGCGGCCAAGGGCCGCATGCCCACGGGCAAGGTGGTGATCCAGGTCGATGGCCAGGCCCTGCCGGGCCACATCCATGTGCAGCGCCCCATCCAGTGGCCCAGCCTGCCCGCCCTGCTGCAGCAGGCCCTGGGCCTGGAGGCGCCGCACAGCTCGCGCCAGCCGCTCAGCACCTTCTGAGCCGGCATCCCCTCTGGGGGGCTGCGCAGCAAGCGCGCGGCCATCCTGCCACCCAGGTCGCAAGGCAGGCGCTACCATGCGGTCCATGAAGCAACTGTCGGACTTTTCCATCACCCGCAAATGGCCCGCGCAACAACCGGACCGCCTGCAGCTCTATTCCCTGCCCACGCCCAACGGTGTGAAGGTCTCCATCATGCTGGAGGAAACCGGCCTGCCGTATGAGCCACACCTCGTGCGCTTCGACAGCAACGAGCAGCTCAGCCCAGAATTCCTCAGCCTCAATCCCAACAACAAGATCCCGGCCATCCTCGACCCGCACGGGCCCGGCGGCAAGCCGCTGGCACTGTTCGAATCCGGTGCCATCCTGGTCTATCTCGCGGGCAAGACGGGGCAGCTGATGCCCGAAGATGACGCCGGCAAGTACGAGACGCTGCAGTGGCTGATGTTCCAGATGGGAGGCATCGGCCCCATGTTCGGCCAGCTCGGCTTCTTCCACAAGTTCGCCGGCAAGGAGTACGAGGACAAGCGCCCGCGCGATCGCTACGTGGCCGAGTCGCGCCGGCTGCTCGGCGTGCTCAACCAGCGCCTGCAGGGCCGCCGCTGGATCATGGGCGAGGATTACAGCATCGCCGACATCGCCGTCTTCCCCTGGGTGCGCAATCTGCTGGGCTATTACGAGGCCGGCGATCTGGTGGGTATCCACAGCTTCCCGGACGTCACCCGCGCGCTCGAGGCGTTTGTGGCGCGGCCGGCCGTGCAGCGCGGCCTCAACATCCCGCGGCGCGACTGAGCGGCACAAAAAAGGGCCACGCCATCGGCGTAGCCCTGAGCGCGCTCGACGGCCGGATCGTCAGCGCTTGTCCGCCAGGAACTCCAGCACCGCGGCATGGAAGCGCTCGGGGGCTTCCAGGTGTGGCACGTGGCCTACGTTGTCGAACTCCACGAGCTTGGCGCCCGGGATGCGTTTCTGCGCCTCCTTGCCCAGCCGCGGGAAGTCGCCCAGGTTCTTCACGGCCTCCGGCGGAGCGAAGCGCCGGCCGAAGACCGTACGGTCGAGCTGGCCGATGGCCAGCAGCACCGGCACCGTGAGCTTGGGCAGTTCGTCATACGTCGGGCCCTCGTAAATCATCTGGTAGGTCAGGGCCGACACATGGGCATAGCGCGGGTACTCGGGGCTGCGCTGGACGCGCGAGAACTGCTCGACGAAGCGCTCGAACTCCGGTCGGTAGTTGTCCTTGAAGTAGCTCTTGATGAAGGCGCGGTAGCTGGTGGTGGTCTGCGCCATCTCCAGCTTGAGCAGATTGGCCGTCTGCTGCGGCGGAATGGCCGGCACGTAGTCTTCCAGGCCCAGCGGGTTCTCGAGCACCAGCGCAGCCACCCGGTCCGGGTAACGGCGCGCGAAGTGGACGCCGAGCATGCCGCCCATGCTGTTGGCCACGATGGCCACGCGCCCGACCTTGAGGTGGTCGAGCACGCGCACCGTGTTGTCGGCCAGCATGGCGAAGGTGTAGCGGATCTCCGGCTTGGTGGACTTGCCAAAGCCGATCTGGTCCAGGGCGATCACACGGTAACCCTGGGCCGAGAGCGCACGCAAGGTATTGGCCCAGTAGTCGGCACCGAAGTTCTTGCCATGGAACAGGACCACGGTACGGCCGTTGGGATGGGCCGTGGGCTGGACATCCATGTAGGCCATGCGCACCAGCTGGCCCTGCAGTTCGAACTGCAGGTACTGCACGGGGTAGGGATAGACCCACCCCTCCATGGCTGCGCCCAAGGGCTCGGCGTGGTCGTAGCTCGGGGCGGCGTTCGCCGTGGGGGCGACGGGCGCAGTCGACTGGCTGGCACAGCCGGCCAGCAAGGCTGCTGCGGCCAGGGTGAGCGTGGAAATCAGTGTCTTTGGTCTCATGTCTCTCTCGGTGGTGAAAAATTGAAATCCGTCCCGGACTCAGCGCCCCATCAGGGCACGCACATGCGCTGCCGTGCCGCTGGCCAGGCCTTCCATGCTGTAACCGCCTTCGAGCACGGAGACCACCCGGCCCTGGGCCGTCTCATCGGCGACCTTCAGGAGCTCGCGCGTGACCCAGTGGTAGTCCTCGTCGGTGAACTGCAGACCGCCCAGCGGGTCCAGGTGGTGCGCGTCGAAGCCGGCCGAGATGATGAGCAGCTCGGGCGCAAAGTTGCGCAAGGCGGGCAGCAGGTGGTCCGTCATGGCCGCGCGGAAGGCCGCCGAGCCCGTGCCCCGCGCAAAAGGCACGTTGACGATGTTGCCGGCCACGCCGGTCTCCTGCTTGGCGCCAGTGCCGGGGTAGAAATTGCCCTGGTGGCAGGAGCCGTAGAACAGGTCCGGGTCGTCCCAGAAGCTGTTCTGCGTGCCGTTGCCGTGGTGCACGTCGAAGTCCACCACCGCCACGCGCTGCAGACCATGCTGCTTGCGGGCATGCAGGGCCGCGATGGCCGCCTGGTTGAAGACGCAGAAACCCATGGCATGGTCGGCCTCGGCGTGGTGGCCGCAGGGACGGGTGGCACAGAAGACGTTCCTCGCCTCCTGCTTCACCACATCGTCCACACCCGCGCAGGCCGCGCCCACGCAGCGCAGGACCGCCTCCAGCGTGCCAGCGGACATGATGGTGTCACCCGCATCCAGCAACTGGTAGCCCTGCTCGGGCGAGAGCGACTTGACCTCCTCCACATAGCCGGGCGTGTGCACGTGCAGCACCTGCTCGAAGGTCCCCAGAGGCGCATCGCGCCAGGCCACGTCGGCAAAGTCCGGTGTCTTGAGCGCGGCCAGCACGGCCTCCAGCCGCTCGGGGGACTCGGGGTGGTGTGGGCCGGGCTTGTGGTTGAAGCAGGCTTCGTGGGTGTAGATCAGGGTGCTCATGTAGGTCGTCTTCCTCTGCAAGATTTCGCAATCATCGCCGCGCCAGGGATGGGCGTCAGTACTCCAGGCGTCAATTCTCAATGAACCGGACGCATCTTGCATGCTGCGGCGCCAACCCGCCATCGTAGAAACCGCAAGCCGCCACATCCGCGCCCCCTAGGCAAACCCCCGCCCCCTTCCTAGAATGGCCTGCACCACTCCACCAAGGGCAGCCATGGCCACCATCACCTGGAAGGAAACGCCCCCCGTCTGGACGGCGCTACTGGACGATGCCCCCGTCTGCACCCTCAAGGGCAAGGACATCGGCGGTTGGACGGCCAGCTGGGCCGGCAACCGGCTGTGGCCCCCGCCCGCTCACCTGCCCAAGGCCACACCGCAAGCGACGCGCTTCTTCATGAACCTGGACGAGGCCAAGGCGGCCGTGGAAGCCGAACTGGGCCGGGCCTGAGCCTCACGCCCCGCGCTCAGAGCGCGCCTCACTCGCTGGTCTTGCTGAACACCACTTCGCCCGTGGGCACGTGGATCACCTGGACCACGCCGCCGGGCGGTTCGGTCTTGCACTTGGCAGCCAGCGAAACCGCCAGATCACGATCGGCGAGCAACTCTCCGTTGTAGAGTGGCGAGCGCGGCAGCGTGGCCACGATGCGGTGCGCGCTTTCGATTCTGTAAGCCGGCTTGTCCATGTCCACCTCTCTGAGCTAGATCTGTTTTTCAGACAAGGATAGGATGGCACGAAAGCATTTCAAGCGCGTTTACCCGGCGTCACATGGGGAGAAGCCAGACCGTTTGCGCCGGGGGTCCTGACTTCGCCATGCAAAAGCCCGCTTCTGCTGATGCAAGAAGCGGGCTGGCGCATCGGGCCTGCAGGATGACGGCTCAGGCCTTCTCGAAGCTGAACTGCCCCGGATTCTTGATCGGGTCCACGTCCACGGCGATCGCATCCTTGGCCACGAAGCGCCCTTCGAGCAGGAGCCTGGACAGCGGGTTCTCGATGCGCTGCTGGATGGCCCGCTTGAGCGGGCGGGCGCCGAACACCGGGTCGAAGCCCACCTTGGCCAGTTCGGCCAGCGCCTTGTCGGACACGTTCAACGCGAGCTCCATCTTGGCCAGCCTGTCCTGCAGCTGCTGCAGCTGGATCTTCGCAATGCTGGCAATGTGCGCGGCGTCCAGGCCATGGAAGACCACGGTCTCGTCGATGCGGTTGAGGAATTCCGGGCGGAAGTGGTTCTTCAACTCGCCCCAGACCGCGTCCTTGATGTCATCGTAGGACTGCCCCACCATGCCCTGGATCAGGTGCGAGCCGATGTTGCTCGTCATCACGATCACGGTGTTCTTGAAGTCCACGGTGCGGCCCTGTCCGTCAGTCAGGCGACCATCGTCCAGCACCTGCAGCAGCACGTTGAACACGTCCGGGTGGGCCTTCTCCACCTCGTCGAGCAGCAGCACGCTGTAGGGCTTGCGGCGTACGGCCTCGGTGAGGTAGCCACCCTCCTCGTAGCCCACATAGCCGGGTGGCGCGCCGATCAGGCGCGCCACGGAGTGTTTCTCCATGAATTCGCTCATGTCGATGCGCACCAGATGGTCCACGCTGTCGAAGAGGAAGCCGGCCAGCGCCTTGCAGAGCTCGGTCTTGCCCACGCCTGTGGGGCCGAGGAAGAGGAAGGAGCCCGTGGGACGGTTGGGATCGGACAGGCCCGAACGTGAGCGGCGGATGGCATTGGCCACGGCCGAGATGGCCTCGTCCTGCCCCACCACGCGCTCGTGCAGCTTGGCTTCCATCTGCAGCAGCTTGTCCTTCTCGCCCTGCATCATCTTGGCCACGGGAATGCCGGTGGCCCGGCTCACCACCTCGGCGATCTCTTCGGCGCCGACCTGGGTGCGCAGCAGCTTGTTGCCACTGCCCTCGCCCGCCGCTTCTTTGGCCTGGGCCTCGTGCAGACGCTTTTCAAGCTCAGGCAGCTTGCCGTATTGCAGCTCGGCCACCTTGGCGAGGTCCCCCTTGCGCTTGAGCTCCTCGATCTGTGCCTTGACCTTCTCGATCTCCTCGCGCACGTGCTGGCTGCCCTGGGCCTGGGCCTTCTCGGCCTTCCAGATCTCTTCCAGGTCGGCCGCTTCCTTCTGCAGCTGGGCGATCTCTTCCTGGATCAGCTGCAGGCGTTTCTGAGAGGCCTCGTCGGTCTCCTTCTTCATGGCTTCGCGCTCGATCTGCAGCTGGATCAGCCGGCGGTCCAGCTTGTCCATGACCTCGGGCTTGGAGTCGATCTCGATCTTGATCTTGGCCGCAGCCTCGTCGATCAGGTCGATGGCCTTGTCGGGCAGGAAGCGGTCGGTGATGTAGCGGTGGCTGAGCTCGGCCGCGGCCACGATGGCAGGGTCGGTGATGTCCACGCCATGGTGGACCTCGTACTTCTCCTGCAGGCCGCGCAGGATGGCGATGGTCTGCTCCACCGTGGGCTCGCCCACCAGCACCTTCTGGAAACGGCGCTCCAGCGCAGCGTCCTTCTCGATGTACTTGCGGTATTCGTCCAGCGTGGTCGCGCCGATGCAGTGCAGCTCGCCGCGCGCCAGCGCCGGCTTGAGCATATTGCCGGCGTCGATGGCACCCTCAGCCTTGCCCGCACCGACCATGGTGTGCAGCTCGTCGATGAAGAGGATGATGCGGCCTTCGTCCCGCGAGACTTCCTTGAGCACGGCCTTGAGGCGCTCCTCGAACTCGCCACGGTACTTGGCGCCGGCCAGCAGGCCCGCCATGTCCAGCACCAGCACCCGTTTGTCGCGCAGGGTCTCGGGCACCTCGCCATTGACGATGCGCTGGGCCAGTCCCTCGACGATGGCGGTCTTGCCCACGCCGGGTTCGCCGATCAGCACGGGGTTGTTCTTGCTGCGCCGCTGCAGCACCTGGATGGCACGACGGATCTCGTCGTCACGGCCGATCACCGGATCGAGCTTGCCGGCGCGGGCGCGCTCGGTCAGATCCAGGGTGTATTTCTTCAGCGCCTCGCGCTGGCCTTCGGCCTCGGGGCTGTCCACCTTCTCGCCGCCGCGCACGGCTTCGATGGCGGATTCCAGGCTCTTGCGCGTCAGGCCGTTGGCCTTGACCAGGTGGCCGATTTCGCCCTTGCTGTCGGCGGCGGCCAGCAGAAACAGCTCGCTGGCCACGTACTGGTCACCCCGCTTGATGGCTTCCTTCTCGGCGGCCTGCAGCAGGCTCACGAGGTCGCGTCCCACCTGCACCTGCTCCTGGCCTTCGACCTGGGGCAGCTTCTTGACGGCCGCCTCGGCCGCCGTCTGCAGCCCGGCCACGTTGACGCCGGCACGCTGCAGCAAGGCCTTGGGCCCATCCTGCTGGCGCAGCATGGCCAGCAGCAGGTGCGCCGGCTCGATGTAGGCGTGGTCATTGCCCAGGGCCAGGGTCTGGGCCTCGCCCAGGGCTTCCTGGAACTTGGTGGTGAGTTTGTCGATGCGCATGGCTTCCCTCAGGGAAATTTTCTGAACTGCCCCACAGCGTGAGGGTGATCCGACCGGATTTCAAGAGCGCTTCATGTCCGGCAAGCATACTTGTGATGCAGATCAAACCCCGGAGCCCCGCCATGCAGCGCTTTCTGCCCTCCTTGATCACGACCTTGCTCGGCCTGTGTCTGACCCAGCCGGTCGCCGCCCAGCCCACCGCCCGCACCATTGCCCAGGGGCTGGCCCATCCCTGGGCCCTGGCCTTCCTGCCCGATGGTCACTATCTGGTCACGGAACGGCCGGGCACACTGCGGGTGGTGGAGCCCGGCGGGCGCATCCGCCCGCCCGTGCAGGGTGTGCCCGCGGTGCAGGCGCGTGGCCAGGGTGGTCTGCTCGACGTGGCGCTGGACCGCGATTTCGCCAGCAACCGCGCGCTCTACCTCTGCTATGCCGAGCCCTCGGCCGACGGCCGCACGGCCGGCACGGCCCTGGCGCGTGCGCGCCTGACTGAGGACGCCACGCGGCTGGAGGCGCTGCGGGTGATCTTCCAGCAAAGCCCCAAGGTCAGCGGCGGCAACCACTTCGGCTGCCGCATCGCCGAGGCGGCAGACGGCACGCTCTTCCTCGCCCTGGGCGAGCGTTACGGCGAGCGCGAACAAGCCCAGACCCTGGACAACCATATCGGCAAGGTCGTGCGCATCCGCAAGGACGGCAGCGTGCCGCAGGACAACCCCTTCGTGAACCGCACCGGCGCGCGGCCCGAGATCTGGAGCTATGGCCACCGCAACCCCCAGGGCCTGACCTTCAGCCCGCGCGGCGCGCTCTGGCTGCACGAGCATGGCCCCATGGGCGGCGACGAGATCAATCTGCCCGCGGCCGGTGCCAACCACGGCTGGCCGCTGGTCAGCCATGGCCGCAACTACAACTACTCCGCGGTGGGCACGGGCGAGCGTGCGCACCCGGGCACGGTGCCGCCGCACTACACCTGGGTGCCGTCGATCGCCCCTTCGGGCATGACCTTCGTGAGCAGCGAACGCTACGGCAAGGACTGGGTGGGCAATCTGCTCGTGGGTTCACTCAAATACACGCGCCTGGTGCGCCTGGAACTCGCACAGCCTTACGAAGGCGCGGTGCGGCGCGAAACCCGCCTGCTGCCCGACCTGGGCGAACGCGTGCGTGATGTGCGCCAGGGACCCGACGGTTACATCTACCTGCTGACCGACCACCCCGAAGGCCGGCTGCTGCGTCTGGAGCCCTGAAGTCGCGCATGGCATCGGCTATGCTTGCAGCCGTCCGGGCACCACGTGCCCGCTCCTGGAAAGAACCACATGCGCTCCATACTCCGTTCCTGCCTCGTGCTCGGCCTGGGCCTGGCGGCCCTCCCGGCGCTGGCCTCGTTCGAAATCTCCTCCTCCATTTCCGATTCCATCTCCGAGTCGGTGGGCAGTGTCTCGGCCTCGATCCGCACCTCCAGCGAGAGCGTGTCGGGTGACACCAAGACCGCTCAGGGCCCCTACGAAGTCATGGACGTGCAGCCGGTAGCCGAGCGGCCTGGAAGCGTACGTCTGGCGCTGCGCGCACTGCGGGAGGGCGCGCAGGACATCGAGCTCACCCTGCCGCAACAGGCACTGGAGCGCGGCCGCATCGTCGTGGGCAGCGTGATCGAGGCCCAGCCGCGCGAATTCGGCATCGCCTTCGCGGCGGGTGACGCCACGGGCCAGACCCAAGCCTTCTTCCTCGTGGTGCACGACGAACGCTACCGCGAGTTCGCCACGCAGCGTGTGACGCTCTGAAGCCACGCCCATGCGCCTGAGACATGCCAGCGTCCTGCTGGCTTTTCTATGCCTGTTCGGGCCGGCGCAAGCGGGCTCGCTGCGCTACTGCGACCCACAACGTAGCATCAGCCCCGCCGGGCTGGAGCGCATGCTGCGCGTGGCTGATGTGGTCAAGGCCGAGCTCGAAGCCAGCGGCCAGCCCTTGGCCCTGGTGTCGCGCTCGGGCCTGGCCCTGGGCCTGCTGGGGCAGCGCTACTCGCATGCCGGCGTGAGCCGACGCGACCACGAGGCCTCGCCCTGGGCCGTGCGCCAGCTCTACTACGCCTGCGACGAGGCACGGCCGCGCATCTTCGACCAGGGCATGACGGGTTTCGTGATGGGCGTGCACAACGACGCCGAAGGCTATCTCTCCGTGGTGACCCTGCCGGACGAGGCCTCGCAGCTGCTGCATGCGGCGGTGCGTGACCCGCGGCGCGCCCTGGCCCTGCTGGCGGACGACTACAGCGCCAATGCCTACCCCTACGCCCTGCGCTACCAGAACTGCAACCAGTGGCTGGTGGAACTGCTGGCCAGCGCCTGGGACCCCTCGTCTGCCGCGCCGAGCCGCGCCGGTGCGCAAGCCTGGCTGCAGGCCCAGGGCTACGCACCGACCGAGTTGCAGCTCTGGCGACCGGTGCTGGCCTTCGGTCGTCTCCTGTCCTATCTGCATTTCGACGACCACCCGCCTGCCCTGCTCGAAGAGGGCCGCCTGCAACTGAGCCTGCCGCAGGGCATCGAGTATTTCGCACGCCAGCGCTGGCCCGAGGCCCGGCGGGTGGAGGTCTGCTACACCGCGACGCGCGTGGTGGTGCACCGCGGCTGGGAAGCGCTGGTCGAAGGCTGTGTGCCCGGTGCGGGGGATACGGTGATCCAGCTCGCGCCCGAACCGGTGGCGGACGGCAGCCCCTGGTGAGCCGGCGGGCTCAGGCGTTGCGAGCGCTGATGCCCCAGCGCGCCAGGGCCGCGTCGTCGCTGACGCGAGCGTCGACCCAGCGAGCGCCCTCGGGCGTCTGTTCCTTCTTCCAGAAGGGGGCCTGGGTCTTGAGGTAGTCCATGAGGAACTCGCAGGCCTGGAAGCTCTCGCCGCGATGCGCCGAGGTGACCACGACGAGCACGATCTGGTCCAGCGGCTGCAGCGGGCCCACGCGGTGGATCACACGGGCGCCGTAGATGTCGAAGCGCCGGAAGGCTTCATCGATCATCTGCTCGATGGACTGCTCGGTCATGCCGGGATAGTGCTCGAGCTCCATGGCGCTGACCGACTGGCCGTCGTTGCGATCGCGCACGGTGCCGATGAAGGAGCAGACCGCGCCCACGCGCTTGTCCTGTGCGCGCAGGGCCGCGATCTCGGCGGCCACGTCGAAGTCTCCGGTCTGGATCGTGACGCGCGCAGCCATGGCTTCAGCCTCCCGTCACGGGGGGGAAAAAAGCGACCTCGCAGCCCTCGCTCAGGGCCACGTCCTCGGCGCTCATGGTCTGGTTCAGGGCCACGCGCACGGCGCGCCCCCGTGCCAGCGCCTGGGCATGGGCACCGCCACGCGCAATGAGCTCGTCGCGCAAGGCGCCCAGCGTGGAGGCCGCGGTCTGCAACTGCTCGCCGCCCGTGCCCACGGCTTCGCGGATGGAAGCAAAGTACTTGACGTTGATCTTCATGCCATCAATTCTGCAAAAACCAGAAACTGCACCATGTCACCATGGTCTATGGTGCCGCCGGCCGGGTTGTCCACCAGGCCGTCGCCCCAGACCGTGGAAGTCAACACGCCCGAGCTCTGGTTGGGATAGAGGTCCAGCCCACCGGCCGCGTTGCGACGCACCCGCAGGAACTCGCGCCGCTTGTCGCCGCGCTGGATCTCGAAGTGCGCGGGCAAGGCCATGCGCACCGGCTCCACGTTGCTTGCACCCTGCAGCCGCAGCAGGAAGGGCCGCACCAGCAGCAGGAAGGTCACGTAGCTGGAGACCGGGTTGCCCGGCAGACCGGCAAAGTGGCAGGCGTCCTGCGGGCCGCTGCGGTAGAGCTTGCCGTAAGCAAAAGGTTTGCCCGGCTTCATGGAGATCTGCCAGAGGTCGAGCTCGCCCAGCTGCTGCACCGAAGGCTTGATATGGTCTTCCTCGCCCACCGACACGCCGCCGCTTGTGAGCACGAGGTCATGGTTCCGGGCGGCGCCGCGCAGCGCAGCCAGTGTGGCTTCGCGCTGGTCGGGCACGATGCCGTAGTCCGTCACCTCGCAACCCAGGCGCTGCAGCAGCGCGCGCAGGAAATAGCGGTTGGAGTTGTAGATGGCGCCGGGCGGCATCTGCTCGGGCGGCAAGTCCCCGGGCATGACCAGCTCGTCACCGGTGGAAAACAGCGCCACACGCGGGCGGCGCGTGACCGAGAGCCGCGCCATGCCGATGCCCGCGGCCAGGCCCAGGGCGGCCGGCGTGAGGCGCTGGCCGCGCGCCAGCACGACGGCGCCACGGGTCACGTCCTCGCCCGCACGGCGGATCCATTGGCCGGCGGTGGGGACCACGTTCACGCGCACGCGGCCCTCGTCCACCGCCTCGCAGTCTTCCTGCATCACGATGGCGTCGGCGCCCGCGGGCACGGGGGCCCCCGTGAAGATGCGCGCGGCTTCGCCGGGCTGGATCGGCTGGCCGTGGTGGCCGGCCGGAATGCGCTGGGTCACGGGCAGCACCGCGCCGGACGCGCTCACGTCGGCGCAGCGCAGGGCGTAGCCGTCCATGGAGCTGTTGTCCTGCGGCGGCACGTGCAGGGCCGAGGCCAGGTCCTGCGCCAGCACGCGGCCGTCGGCCTCGAAGGTGTCGACCTCCTCCGTTCCGGGCAAGGGCTGCGCCTGCACCAGCAGCTCGGCCAGGGCCTGGTCGAGCGACTTCAGGGGCGCACGCGGCGCGTTCATAGGGCGTAGAGCTCGGGGTTGTAGTCGAAACGCTCGCCATGCGCCACCAGCCAGCCGGCCACGGCGTCCGGGTCGTTGAGATCGAGCACATCGAGGCCTGTGGGCACGGGCAGGTGCGCCGGGTCGTCGGTGGCCACGGCGGCGATGAAGTCGTCGTCGGGGTAGCGCACCGACTTGCCGTTGTCGGCGCGCCAGACCTCGATCTTGAGCAGGTCGCTGCGCTTGAAACCTTCCACGAGCACCCAGTCCACGCCGTCGTACAGCTCGGCCAGCAGGTGATGCACCTTGGGCTCATGCTCACGCTCGTATTCGCGCATCAGGGCCATGCGACGGTTGGAGGCAATGACCACCTCGAAGGCACCTGCCTCACGGTGGCGGTGGCTGTCCTTGCCCGGATGGTCGACGTCGAACTTGTGGTGGGCGTGCTTGACCACGGAGACCCGCAGACCTCGCAGCTTGAGCGCGGGGATGAGCTGCTCCACCAGCGTGGTCTTGCCCGACCCCGAATACCCTGCGAATCCCACGACTTTCATGTCCCCATCACTCCATTGCTATATTTTTCAGAGCGTCACGATCAGGTGAGGCCTGGATCAGGCGCAGTGACGGGCAATGTAGTCCTTGACCACCTGCACATCCGCCTGAACCACCGTGACCCGCTTGGGCAACGCTTCGATACCGAGGAACTTGGCCGGACGATCCGGCTCACGACCCAGCGCCTCGACGATGGTGGCCGCGAACTTGATGGGCAGCGCGGTCTCCAGCACGATCATGGGCACGCCCGCACGGAGGTGCTCGCGCGCTACCTTGACGCCGTCGGCGGTGTGTGTGTCGATCATCACGCCGAAGCGTTCGAAGGTGTCGCGGATGGTCGCGAGGCGGTTCGCATGCGTGCTCTTGCCGCTCACAAAACCGTACCGGGCACGCGCCTGGGCGAAGGCGGGATCCGCACCGAGGTCGAAGCGGCCGGTCCTGCCGAGCTGCTCGCCGAACAGGGCGCGGACCTTGGCACCGTCGCGACCCAGCAGGTCGAACACGAAGCGCTCGAAATTGCTGGCCTTGGAGATGTCCATGGACGGGCTGGAGGTCTCGTGCGTGTCGGCGCTGCCGCGTACACGGTAGACACCGGTGCGGAAGAACTCGTCGAGCACGTCGTTCTCGTTGGTGGCCACCACAAGCTTGTCGATCGGCAGCCCCATCATGCGTGCGACATGGCCCGCGCAGACATTGCCGAAATTGCCCGAAGGCACGGCGAAGCTCACCTGCTCGGCATTGCGCTGCGTGGCCTGGAAGTAGCCCGCGAAGTAGTACACCACCTGGGCCACGAGACGGGCCCAGTTGATGGAGTTGACCGTCCCGATCTTGTACCGGCGCTTGAAGTCCAGGTCGTTGGAGACGGCCTTGACGATGTCCTGGCAGTCGTCGAACACGCCCTGCACCGCCAGGTTGTGGATGTTGGCGTCCTGCAGGCTGAACATCTGCGCCTGCTGGAAGGGGCTCATGCGGCCGTGCGGGCTGGTCATGAAGACGCGCACGCCCTGCTTGCCCCGCATGGCGTACTCGGCGGCGCTGCCGGTGTCACCGCTGGTGGCGCCCAGGATGTTGAGCTCTTCGCCACGACGGCCCAGCTCGTACTCGAACAGGTGGCCCAGCAGCTGCATGGCCATGTCCTTGAAGGCCAGCGTGGGTCCATTGGACAGGGCCTCGAGGTAGAAGCCGTCTTCGAGCTTCTTGAGCGGCACGATGGCCTCCGTGCCGAAGACTTCCTCGGTGTAGGTCTTGCGGCAGATCGCACGCAGGTCCTCGGCCGGGATGTCGTCGATGTAGAGCGCGAGGATCTCGAAAGCCAAGTCCGCGTAGGACAGACCACGCCACTTCGTCAGCGTGGCGTCGTCGACCTGCGGGTAAGACTCGGGCAGATAGAGGCCGCCATCGGGCGCCAGGCCCTCGAGCAGGATCTCGCAGAAGCGCTTGCGTTCCGGAGCGCCCCGGGTACTCAGGTATTTCATCCGGCCAGCTCTTCCTTGCGGATGCGCACGATGGGCGCCAGCACCGTGGGCAGGGCCTGCAGCTGGGCCATGGCGCCGTTCAGCGTGCCCTCGCGCGCGTCGTGTGTGAGGATGATGACGTCGGTCTGCTGCGAGCCCTCGCCACCCACCTCGTCGGCCTCGCGCTGCAGCACGGCGTCGATGCTGATGCCGGCGCCGGCCAGGATGCCGGTGACCTGAGCCAGCACGCCGGCCTGGTCGGCCACGCGCAGGCGCAGGTAGTAGCTGGTGACGACCTCGGCGATGGGCAGCACGGGCAGGTTGCTCAGTGCATTGGGCTGGAAGGCCAGATGCGGCACGCGGTTGAGCGGATCGGCCGTGTGCAGGCGCGCGATGTCCACCAGATCGGCCACCACGGCGCTGGCCGTGGGCTCAGAACCAGCGCCCTTGCCGTAGTACAGCGTGGTGCCCACGGCATCGCCATTGACCACCACGGCGTTCATGGCACCTTCCACATTGGCCAGCAGACGCTTGGCCGGCACCAGGCTCGGGTGCACGCGCAGCTCGATACCCTTGGCCGTGCGCTTGGTGATGCCCAGCAGCTTGATGCGGTAGCCCAGCTGCTCGGCATACTTGATGTCCGCCGCGCCCAGCCTGGTGATGCCCTCGACATAGGCCTTGTCGAACTGCACCGGAATGCCAAAGGCGATGGCCGAGAGGATGGTGGCCTTATGACCGGCGTCCACGCCCTCGATATCGAAGGTCGGGTCGGCCTCGGCGTAGCCCAGACGCTGCGCCTCCTTGAGCACGACGTCGAAGTCCAGGCCCTTGTCGCGCATCTCGGAGAGGATGAAGTTGGTGGTGCCGT
>JAIERT010000098.1 GCA_019746735.1 Burkholderiaceae bacterium
GCGAAGCCATCACCCAGGACACGTCGACCCTGGAGAATCCAGCCATCCTGGATCAGTTGTCGCAGAACAACTGATCAAGGCCGCGCGTAAGCGCGGAGGGCGCGGAAGGCGCCAGGCTGGATTTGACGGCACTCATACCGGCGCAGCCGATGTGATGTGCCGGCAGAACCCCTGCGTTATGAGTGCAACAAAAAAGCCCGCTGATGCGGGCTTTTTTGCGAGGCGAGAAGCAGATTACTTCTGCGCCAGGATCCAGGCCACGAGTTTCTTGGCGTCGGCGTCGCTGACCTGCGGGTTGGCGGGCATGGGAACGGGGCCCCAGGCGCCCGAGCCACCCTTGATGACCTTGGTGGCCAGCATGTCTGTTGCGGACTTGTCGTATTTCTTGGCGATGTCCTTGAAGGACGGGCCAACCAGCTTCCTGTCCACAGCGTGGCAGGCCATGCAGTTCTTGGACGTGGCCAGGGCCTGATCGGCCAGGGCGGGGGTGCTCACGACGGCGGCGGCAAACAGGGCAAACAGGACGCGCTTCATTGATTTCCTCAGGGCTAGGGTTAAGTAGATAATCAAGCAACGCGATTGTAAGGGCCGGCGTTGACCCCCATGGGGTACCTCAGCGCAAAGACCAAGGACGACACATGTATTTTCTGGGACTGGGAATCATTCTGCTGCTGATGAAATATCTGGAGATCGATCCGGTGGCCGCCTGGAGCTGGTTTGTGGTGCTGGCCCCCTTTGGCCTGGCCGTGGCCTGGTGGGCCTGGGCGGATGCCAGCGGCTATACCCGGCGCAAGGCCATGGAGCGCGAGGACCAGCGCCGGCTGGACCGCATCAACAAGCAGCGCGACGCGATGGGCCTGAAGAAGAAGCGGCGCTGAGATGCCTGTGCCAGCGAAAACGCCCCGGTCAACGGGGCGTTTTTCATGGGGCTGATGCGTTTCAGTAGTTGTCGAGCACGGCACCCTTGCTGGCCGAGCAGGCGTTGAAGGCGAACTTGGCCTGCACGCCGCGCGTGTAGCGCGGCTTCGGGGGCGTCCAGCCCTGCTTGCGCTTGGCGAGTTCGGCTTCGGGCACATTGAGTTCGAGCTTGAGCTGGTGCGCGTCGATGGTGATGGAGTCCCCTTCGTTGACGAAGGCGATGGTGCCGCCGGCGGCGGCCTCGGGCGCCACGTGGCCCACCACCATGCCCCAGGTACCGCCGGAGAAGCGTCCGTCGGTGATCAGGCCCACGCTCTCGCCCAGGCCGGCGCCGATCAGCGCGCCCGTGGGGGCCAGCATCTCGGGCATGCCCGGACCCCCCTTGGGGCCGAGATAGCGCAGCACCATGACGTCGCCGGCCTTGATCTTACCGTCCAGGATGGCCTGCAGGGCCGACTGCTCGTCGTCGAACACACGGGCCGGGCCGGTGATGACCGGGTTCTTCAGGCCGGTGATCTTGGCGACGGCGCCTTCGGGCGAGAGATTGCCCTTGAGGATGGCCAGGTGGCCTTCCTTGTACATGGGGTTGGAAATCGGGCGGATCACGTCCTGGTCGGCGCGCGGCTCGTCCGGCACGTCCTTGAGCGTCTCGGCCACGGTCTTGCCGGTGATGGTGATGCAGTCGCCGTGCAGCAGGCCGGCGTTCAGCAGGATCTTCATGACCTGCGGGATGCCGCCCGCGCGGTGCAGGTCCACGGCCAGGTACTTGCCGCTGGGCTTGAGGTCGCAGAGCACGGGCGTCTTCCTGCGCACGCGCTCGAAGTCGTCGATGGTCCACTCCACGCCGGCGGTGTGGGCGATGGCCAGGAAGTGCAGCACCGCGTTCGTGGAGCCGCCGGTCGCCATGATCACGGCCACGGCGTTCTCGATGCTCTTGCGGGTGACGATGTCGCGCGGCTTGAGGTCCTTCTTGATGGCTTCGAGCAGCACCTTGGCCGATTCCTTGGCCGAGTTCATCTTCTCGTCGTGCGGGTTGGCCATGGTGGAAGAGTAGGGCAGCGAGATGCCCAGGGCCTCGAAGGCGCTGGACATGGTGTTGGCCGTGTACATGCCGCCGCAGGAGCCGGTGCCAGGGATGGCGCGCTTCTCGATCTCGTGCAGGTCGAAGTCGCTGAGCTTGCCCGCGGCGTTCTGGCCCACGGCCTCGAAGACGCTCACGATGTTCAGGTCCTGGCCCTTGTAGTGGCCGGGCAGGATGGTGCCGCCGTAGACGTAGATGGCGGGCACGTTGGCGCGCAGCATGCCCATCAGGCCGCCGGGCATGTTCTTGTCACAGCCGCCCACGACCAGCACACCGTCCATCCACTGGCCCTGTACGCAGGTCTCGATGCAGTCGCTGATCACCTCGCGGCTCACGAGGGAGTACTTCATGCCCTCGGTGCCCATGGCCATGCCGTCGGAGATGGTGGGCGTGCCGAAGATCTGGGCATTGCCGCCGGCTTCCTCGATGCCGGCCACGGCGGCGTCGGCCAGCTTCTGCAGGCCCGAGTTGCAGGGGGTGATGGTGCTGTGGCCGTTGGCCACGCCGACCATGGGCTTGCCGAAATCGGTTTCCTGATAGCCCATGCCGTAGTACATGGAGCGGTTGGGGGCGCGCGACTTGCCTTCGGTGATGTTGGCGCTACGCAGCTTGATGACTTTGGAGTTCATGGTGTGGTTTGTCCGTAGGAGCGACGAAGCCCGGAGTATGCGCGCGACGCGTGATTGGTTCCAATCTCTTTTTTCACGATTATTGATATGCTTGGCATATGAATCCGTCAGCCGTCGATCTGCGTGTCTGGCGCCAGTTCCTGACCCTGGCCGAGGAGCTGCATTTCGGCCGCGCGGCGGCCCGGCTGCACATGACCCAGCCACCGCTGACCCAGGCCATCGCCCAGCTGGAGGTGACCCTGGGCCTGCGCCTTTTCGAGCGCAGCCGCCGCCATGTGGCCCTCACGCCGGCCGCCCAGGCCTTGCTGCCCGAGGTGCGGGAACTGCTGGCGCGCGCGCGTCGCCTGCCCGACATCGCCCGTGCGGCGGCGTCGGGCGAGGTCGGGCGACTGCGCCTGGCCTTCGTCTCCACCGTGGGCTTCGAGCAGCTGCCGGGCTGGGTGCGTGGCCTGCGCGAGCACGCGCCCCAGGTCGCGCTGGAGCTGATCGAGGCCACAGGCGACCTGCAGCAGGAGGCGCTGGCGCGCGGCGAGATCGACGCTGGCGTGCTGCTGCACACGCCTGGCTTTGCACCGGCCGCTTTCGAATCCCTGCATGTGGCCGAGGAGCCGCTGGTGCTGGCGCTGCCGGCCGGCCACGCGCTGGCGGTCGCCCCGCGCCTGAGCCTTGCCCGCGTGCTCGAGCAGCCGCTGGTGCAGTTCCCGCGCCGCATCCTGCCCTCCATCCACGACGCGCTGTTTGCCCTCTACCACGCGCAGGGACGTCCTCCCCTGGTGGTGCAGGAGGCGATCCAGATGCAGACCATCGTGAACCTGGTGGCCGCGGGATTGGGGCTGGCCTGGGTGCCGCGCAGCGTGACCCGTTTCGAGCGCCAGGGCGTGGTCTACCGCGAGCTGTCCCGCGCCGATGTGCCGCGCTGTGAGACCCGTCTGGTCTGGCGGCGCGGGGACGAGAACCCCGTGCTCGTACGCTTCGTGGACCTCGTGCGCACGCTGGCACAATCGCGCCCATGCTGATCCACCCCGCCATCGATCCCGTCGCGCTGCGCCTGGGGCCACTCGCCATCCACTGGTATGGCATCACCTACCTCGTCGCCTTCGGTCTCTTCTTCTGGCTGGGCTTGCGTCGTCTGCGCCACGAGCCCTATGCGTCCGCGCAGGGCGCGGCGGCCTGGAGCCGGCGCGACGTCGAGGACGTGCTGTTCTATGGCGTGATCGGGGTGGTCATCGGCGGGCGTCTGGGCTACTGCCTGTTCTACAAGCCGGCCTACTACCTGAGCCATCCGCTGGAGATCTTCGCGCTCTGGCAGGGCGGCATGAGCTTTCATGGCGGCATGCTGGGCGTGATCGCGGCGCTGTTCTGGTTCGCACGCATGCGGCAGAAACACTGGCTGTCGGTGGCCGACTTCGTGGCGCCCTGCGTGCCCACCGGTCTGGCGGCCGGGCGCGTCGGCAATTTCATCAACGGCGAGCTCTGGGGACGTCTGGCGGATCCGGCCCTGCCCTGGGCCATGGTGTTTCGCGGCGCAGGCGACGCGCCGCGCCATCCCTCGCAGATCTACCAGTTCCTGCTGGAAGGCCTGCTGCTCTTTGCCGTGCTCTGGCTCTATGCCCGCCGGCCGCGTGCACGCGGGCAGGTGGCGGCGGCCTTCCTGGCCGGTTATGGCCTGCTGCGTTTCATCGCCGAATACTTCCGCGAGCCCGATGACTTTCTGGGCCTGCTGGCGCTGCAGCTCAGCATGGGTCAGTGGCTCTGCCTGCCCATGATGGTGGCCGGCATCGGCCTCTGGATCTGGGCCGGTCGACAGCCCGCGCGCGCCTGAACCGCGATGCCGGTCGGGCCTGCGGCCCGGCTCAGGGTTTACACTGATTCTGTAATTACTCATAATTATGAGAAATTACGGTCATCAGCCGCAGCAACCTGGCGCGCAGGCGCTGCGACTCACCCTCACCCGGAGCCCGACCATGCGTGTCGTCCACAACTCGCTGCACGAACAGGTCGCCGACACCCTGCGGCAGGAGATCTTTGGTGGCACGCTGGCGCCGGGCAGCTTCGTGGACGAGGTGGCGCTGTGCGAGCGGCTGGAAATCTCGCGCACGCCGCTGCGCGAGGCGCTCAAGGTGCTGACGGCCGAGGGTCTGGTGCGGCACGAGCCACGCCGAGGCTGCTTCGTCAACGAGGTGACCGAGCGCGATCTGGATGAGATCTTTCCCGTCATTGCCTTGCTCGAAGGGCGTTGTGCGCACGAAGCCGCTCTGCGTGCCAGCGATGCCGATCTGGTCGCGCTCGAAACCTTGCACGACAAGCTGCAGAAGGCCGCGCGCCACAAACGCATCGTCGACTACTACGACACCAATTACGCCATCCACGAAGCGATCATCACCCTGGCCGACAACCGCTGGCTGGCTCAGGTCATCGGCGACCTGCGCAAGATCCTCAAGCTCGCACGCCTCCAGCAATTGCATGCCCCCGGGCGGCTGGAGCAGAGCCTGAGCGAGCACATGGCCGTTTTCGCCGCCCTCAAGGCCCGCGACGCCGAGGGAGCCGAGGCTGCGATGCGCACCCATCTGACGCGTCAGCGCGAGGCGCTGCGTGAATTGGCCCGTCAACAAAGCCGGAGGTTGGCATGAACGCTACGAGTTGGATCAGTCGTCAGGTGACGCGTCTGCTGCCGTTGGTGCGCCAGGGGCTGGTACCGCCGGGGGAGGGCGGCGCGGCGGCACGAGCCGGAAGTGCCCTGCCGTCGGAGGCGGCGCTGGATGAGCGGCCCACGCGCGAGCGGCTGGCAGCCAGTCTGCGCCACAAGGCCGAGGCCATGTCACCGCGTATGCTGCGGCGCACGCTGGACGAACTCAAGGCCATCATCGACCCGCAGATCAGCGAGGTCGAGGGGGGGCGCCGCGCCCAGGTACTGATCGAGCGTTACGCGGGCGCCACCCTCGCGCGCCGACGCGACATGTGGCTGCTGATGAGCGAGATGTTCACGGCCGATGCGGAAAAGGTGAAGAAGGCCCAGGCCAAGTTCGCGGCCGCCGTGGGCACGCCCGACGAAGCCGCGGCGGAGGTGCAGTACCGGCGCTCCACCGTCTCGCCGCGCCGGCGCCTGCTGCAGCGTTTCAGCGTGCTGCCCGAGGGCATCCGCTTCCTGGTCGACGTGCGGGCCGAGATGCAGCCCTACCTCAAGAAGGACAAGCGCCTGCACGCCCTGGACGTGGAGATGGAGTACATGTTCTCCACCTGGTTCGACGTGGGTTTTCTGGAGCTGCGCCGCATCAGCTGGGATTCGCCGGCCTCGCTGGTGGAGAAGCTCATCAAGTACGAGGCCGTGCACGACATCCGCAGCTGGGACGACGTCAAGAACCGGCTCGACTCCGACCGCCGCTGCTACGGCTTCTTCCACCCGCGTCTGCCCGACGAGCCCCTGATCTTCGTCGAGGTGGCGCTGATCGAGCACATGGCCGAGAGCATCACCCCCTTGCTCGATGAACAGGCCGCCGCGGCGGATCTGGACAAGGCCACCTGGGCCATCTTCTACTCCATCAGCAACACGCAGAGCGGCCTGCGTGGCGTGAGCTTCGGCGATTCGCTGATCAAGCGCGTGGTCGAGACCCTGAGCGCCGAGTTCCCGCGCCTGCGGCATTTCTCCACGCTCTCGCCGATCCCGGGCCTGCGCAAGTGGCTGGCCCAGAACGCCCAGCGCCTGCTGGAACTCACCCCCGAGAAGGAGCAGGCCGAGCTGGGCCGTGCCGCCGGCTTCGAGCCGCCGACCGCAGCCCATCTGCTGCAGGCCCTGGACCATGTGGAGACACTGGACGCACGTTCGCCGCTGCGGCGCTGGCTGCTGCAATGCGCTGCCCAGTACCTGGGGCGTGAACTCAGCGAAGGCAAGCCCGTGGATCCGGTCGCCCGTTTCCATCTGGGCAATGGCGCGCGCGTCGAGCGCCTGAACTGGATGGGTGACCCCTCGCCCAAGGGCTTGCGGCAGTCCTACGGCCTCATGGTCAACTACCTGTACGATCTCAAGCGACTGGATCGGAACCGTGCCCAGCTTGCCGACGGCAAAATAGCCGTTGCGGGCGCCATCGAGGAACTGCAGTTCTGAGTGCCGCAGTCTTTCCCATCACCATCAACACAAGGAGACAAAGATGAACCAAGACAAGAACGCAGGCCTGAGCCGACGCAGCGTGCTGCGCTACGCCGCTGCCGGCCTGGCCGCCAGCCCGCTGCTGGGTCAGGCCCAGTCCGGCTGGCCGACCAAGCCCGTCACGCTGATCGTGCCCTTCCCGGCCGGCGGTGGCACCGACGCCTTTGCACGTCCGCTGTCGGCGTCCTTCTCCAAGCTGACCGGCAAGCAGCTCATCATTGACAACCGCGGCGGCGCTGGCGGCACCTTGGGTGCCAGCATTGCCGCCAAGGCCCAGCCCGACGGCTACACCCTGTTCATGGGCGCCGTGCACCACACCATCGCGCCCTCGATGTATCCGAAGCTGGACTACGACATCGAGAAGGACTTTGTGCCCCTGGCCCTCGTCGCCACGGTGCCGCAGGTGCTGGTGGTCAATCCCAAGAAGGTCACTGAAGGCGATTTCAAGTCCTTCCTCGAGATGCTGCGCCGCAACCCTGGCAAGCTCAACTATGGCTCGGCCGGCAGCGGCACCTCGCACCATCTCGCGGGCGAGCTGTTCAAGCAGCAGACCAAGACCTTCATCACCCACATCCCCTACCGCGGCGCGGGCCCGGCCCTGCAGGACCTGATCGCCGGCAATGTGGACATGATGTTCGACGGCCTCGGTTCCTCGGCCGGCCACATCAAGGGCGGCCGCATCAAGGCGCTGATGGTGGCGGGTGCCAAGCGCAACCCGGCCTTCCCCGACGTACCGTGCGCGGCCGAGCTCGGCCTGCCTGAATACACCGTGCAGACCTGGTATGGCATCTGGGCGCCCAAGGGCACGCCGGCCGACGCCGTGGCCGCTGCCGTGGCCGAGATCCGCAAGGCTGGTGCCACACCCGAGGCCAAGGCCGTCTGGGCCAACCAGGGTGCTGAGTTCAGCGACATGACGCCCCCGCAGTTCGGCCAGTTCGTGAGCGCCGAAGTCAAGCGCTGGACCCAGGTGGTCAAGCTCTCGGGCGCCAAGCTGGACTGAACGGGCGGGCAACCGTGAGGCGCGCAGACCCGGTATGAGCGGCAAGATCCTGAGCGAGCGCCAGGGCGCCCTGGCCCGCGTCACGCTGAGCCATCCGGGCCGCTTCAACGCCATGTCGCGTGCGATGTGGCGGGAGCTGCGCGCCGTCTTCACCGCCCTGCAGACCGACACCTCCCTGCGCTGCATCCTGCTGCGCGGGGAGGGCGGTCATTTCTGTGCGGGCGGTGACATTTCCGAATACGAGAGCTTCCGCTTCCGTGAATCCGACCTGCGCGCCTTCCACGAGGACGAGGTCTGGGGCGGTCTGCAGGCCGTGCTGGACTGCGACGTGCCCGTGCTGGCCCAGATCGAAGGCAACTGCATGGGCGCAGGCGTGGAGATCGCCTGCTGCTGCGACATCCGCATCGCTGCCGACTCGGCCCGCTTCGGTGCCCCTATCGGGCGCCTGGGCTTCCCCATGGCGCCGCGCGAGGCGGCCCTGGTACTGCGCGAGGCGGGTGCCGCCTCGGCCCGCGAGATGCTGCTTGAAGCCGCGGTGCTGAGTGCGGCACAGATGCAGGCGCGCGGTTTTCTGCAGCGTGTCGTACCCGAGGCTGCGCTGATGCCTGAGGTCGAGCAGAGCGTGCAGCGCGTCAGCCGCCTCGCACCGCAGGCGGCACGCCTCAACAAACAGACCCTGCGGGCACTGCAGCCCCGGGGCGCCGAATTGCCCGCGGCCTTGCTGGCCAGCGCCTATGCCTACGCCGACAGCGCCGAGCACCGCGAGGGCATCGCTTCCTTCCTGGCCAAGCGGCCAGCCGATTTTTCTCTGTCCTGACCTTCCCGATCCGCCATGTCACAAGCCAACGACAACCTTTTCACCGCCTTGCGCGCGGCCTTTCCGTCCGACCTCGATGCCACGGCTATCGAGACCGACAACGGTCTGAACTACAGCTGGCGCGACCTCGAGCGCGCCACGGCCATGATGGCCAATCTGCTCAAGTCGCTGGCGCTGCCCGATGGCGCACGCGTCGCCGTGCAGGTGGAGAAGTCGGTCGAGGCCGTGATGCTCTACCTGGCCACGCTGCGTGCGGGTTATGTCTTCCTGCCGCTCAACACGGCCTATCAGAGCGCTGAGATCGAGTACTTCATCGGCAACGCCGAGCCGGCCGTCGTGGTCTGCAGCGCCAAGAACTTCGGCTGGGTCAGCCAGCTGGCCTTCAAGGCGGGCACGAAACATGTCTTCACGCTCGACGACAACCGCACGGGCACGCTGCTGGAGCGCGCCGCGCATTGCGCCGACCGCCACACGCCGGTGCCGCGCCGAGCCGACGATCTGGCCGCCATCCTCTACACCAGCGGCACCACGGGCCGCAGCAAGGGGGCCATGCTCACGCACGGCAACCTGCTGAGCAATGCGCGCGTGCTCAAGGACTACTGGGGCTGGAAGAAGGGTGATGTGCTGATCCATGCCCTGCCCATCTTCCATGTGCACGGCCTCTTCGTGGCCCTGCACGGCGCGCTGCTCAACGGCAGCAAGATCATCTGGATGGCCAAGTTCGATCCGAAGAAGGTCATCGAGAAGCTGCCCGAGGCCACGGTCTTCATGGGCGTACCCACGCTCTACGTGCGCATGCTGGCCGAGCCCACGCTCACGCGCGAGGCCGTGCGCAACATGCGCCTGTTAATCGCCGGCTCCGCGCCTTTGCTGCTCGAGACCTTCCAGGCCTGGCAGCAGCGCACCGGTCACACCATCCTCGAGCGTTATGGCATGAGCGAGACCATCATGCTGACCTCCAATCCCTACGAGCCCAAGCACGGCGAGCGCCGCGGCGGCACCGTGGGCTTCCCGCTGCCCGGCGTCAGCCTGCGCGTGGCCGGCGACGATGGTCAGACCCTGCCCACGGGCGAGATCGGCGGCATCCAGGTGAAGGGGCCGAACGTCTTCAAGGGTTACTGGCGCATGCCCGAGAAGACCAAAGAGGAGTTCACGGCCGACGGCTACTTCAAGACCGGCGATGTGGGCAAGGTTGACGAGCGCGGCTACGTGATCATCGTGGGCCGCAGCAAGGACCTGATCATCAGCGGCGGCTACAACGTCTACCCGGCCGAGATCGAGGGCTACATTAACGAGCTGCCCGGCGTGGCCGAGAGCGCGCTCGTCGGTGTACCGCACCCGGACTTCGGCGAGGTCGGCGTGGCCGTGGTCGTGCGCAAGCCCGGCGCGGCGCTGCAGCCCGAGCAGATCGTCGCCACCCTGAAGTCCAAACTGGCCAACTTCAAGATTCCCAAGAAGTGCTACGTGGTCGACGACCTGCCGCGCAACACCATGGGCAAGGTGCAGAAGAACCTGCTGCGCGACCAGTACAAGACGCTGTTCAGCTGAGCGCCTGGAGACGGGAAAAAGAACGCCGGCACTGCCGGCGTTCTTTTTGGGGCGCTTCAGTGGTAGCGGTATCTGACCTGCATCCCGACTTCACGGGTGGTGTTCCTGGGTTCATAACCCGTGTAGACCGTGGTGGTCGAGGTGAACGTTCCTCGCTCCGAATCGTCAATATTCCAGGCCTGATAGAACAGGCCGACCGACCACGTCGCGGTCTCGTAGGCCAGGTTCAGACGCAGGCCGTGGCCCTTGTTCTGCTGGTTTTCCAGATCGCTGGTGTAGCCAGCCACGTCGGTCATGTAGGACTTCTGCGTGCCTTCGATCAGGTGGTCGTACTCCAGCGTGGTGGCCCAGCGTGCGGTGTCACCGAGCCGGAAGCGGTGCGTCACGCCCAGCGGCAGGTAGAGGTAGTGACTGGAGCGGCGGTAGCCCACGGCGCCGGTGGTCGAGTAGCCACGCAGATCGCTCTTGAGGTAGCGGGTACCCAGGCCGGCGTAGAGGGACAGCACCTGTGAGCCAGCTTCGAAGTCGCGTCCCGCAGTGAAACGGGCGTCGGTGTAGTGGTCCGGGTTGTGGCTGGCCTCGCCGGTCCCCGCGCTTTTGTAGTGGTTGTTGCCGGCGGCAAAGCGGCCATCCACGCTCCAGTAGAAGCCGTCGCCGTAAGCCCGCGTGTAGCTGCCGACCAGGCCGAGCTTGCTGCCCTTGAGCGACATGAAGAAACTGTTGTTGACCTCTTCCTCGTAGCTGTACTGCGACAGCTGAGCACCGATCTCGATGCTCGTGGTGGTTTTCAGCGGCAGGCCTTGAGCCTGGGCGAGCGCCGGCAGACTGGCCGCCAAGAGTGTGCAAAGAGCTGTCCTGCAGGACATGGATTTCCTCCCTGGAATTTCTGTAGATATGAATGGACCGGCTGCATCCTATACGAGGCGCAGCCCGGCCACGCGCCGCGGGCGCAGGGGACGGGTCGCTGACCTGCAGCTCAGGGCGACCAGACGTCAGTGGAAGCGCAGCCGGAACTGAATGCCGGCCTCGCGTGTGCTGTTACGCGGCTCGACGATCACGGCCGCAGGGACGCCGCCCAGGGACTGACGGGCCTCGTCGGAGGCGCCGATGCGCCAGTAATGCACGAAGAAGCCGATGGACCAGTGGAAGGTTTCGAAGCCGCTGCTCAGCCGCAGGCCATGGCCGTTGCGCTGGCTGTTGACGGGATCGTTGGAGGTCGCGTCGGTGTCGGACAGGAAGGATTGGTGGCGGCCGTCAAGCAGCAGGTCGTATTCGAGGCTGGTCGAGAGCCGGGCCTCAGGCCCCAATTGCAGGCGGTGCGTCAGCCCCAAGGGCAGGTAGACATACTGGCTGCGGCGACGGTAGCCCTCGTCGCCCGTGCTGGTCAGGCCGCGCAGGTCGGTGCTGAGCTTGCGGTAGCCGATGCCGAAGTAGGGGGCGAGCAGCTGGGAGCCCAGGGGGTAGTCCTTGCCGCCGGTGATCCGTACCTCGGTCACGACATCGGCGTTGCCGCCTTTCTCGCCACGGCTGGCGCTGCTGTAGTTGATGTTGCCGTGTGACTGACGGGCGTCGCCGCCCCAGTACCAGTTGTCGCTCAAGGCCTGGGTGAAGCGGAACACCAGCCCCACCTTGTTGCCTTCGTGCTCGAAAGCCGTGCTGCCGCTACCGGCTTCGTAGCGCAGCTGCATGATTTCAATGCCCAGCTCGCTGCTGTCAACTGAGCGCAGCGAGACCGGCTGGGCCAGCGCCGCGATCGGCAGCAGGGCGAGCAGGGGAGGAAGGAGGCGCGCAAGTTTCATGGTGTCCCGTGGGGTGTTGCCACGGGAATTTACCAGCTTGCGGCCTCCCAGGCTCAGCGCAGCACCAGCACCGGGACGTGCGAGTGCGTCAGCACCTGCTGGGTCTCGCTGCCCAGCAGCAGGCGCTTGATGCCCTTGCGGCCGTGCGAGGCCATGACGATGAGGTCGCACTTGTTCTTCTTGGCCGTCGCGATGATGGCTTCGCTCACGAGGTCGGACTTGGCGATCACGGCCTTGGCGCTCAGGCCCTTGGCCTGGGCAGTCTTGGCCACGGCATCCACCACGGCCTGGCCGTGGGCCGCCCACTGCTTCTCGATCTTGTTGATGTCGCTCAGCGGCAGCGCCAGACCGCCCTCGAAGTAGCTCTGCGGGTAACGCGGTACCACTTTGAGGGCGACGAGTTCGGCGCCGCTGAGCTGGGCCAGGGCAATGGCGCTGCTCACGGCCTTCTTGGAAAGGGTGCTGCCATCGGTGGCGACGAGGATACGCTTGTACATGCTGGCTCCTGGTGACGTTGTTGCGGTGCCCCTAGCTTAGGTCACATGCTTCTGCTATGGTCTTGATCCATATCAAGTAGGAGGCGGGTTCGTCCCGATAGGCTTGATGTCCATGAGTTCTGCCAGTCTTGCCGCATCGCCAGCCCCGTCCGCTGGTGCCCCCGCGGTTGCCGACCCGCCGGACCGGGCGTCGGGCGAAGGCCTGCTGGACGATCCCCAGTTGTGGTCGGGCTTCAGCCGTCCGCAGGCAGGCGCCAGCGAGACGCAAGGCTGCTGGGAATCCCATCTGCTGATCGAGGGCATGCATTGCGCAGCCTGTGCCCTCAACGTCGAGGATGCGCTTCGGCGCGTGCCCGGTGTGCAAAGCGCCAGCGTGAGCGCCGGCAGCCGGCGCGCGCGCGTGCTCTGGGACGCCGGTGCCGTTCGCCCCTCCGAATGGATGCAGGCCGTGCGCCGGGCCGGCTACCGCGCCGTGCCCGCGCAGGACGCGCTGGCCGGCGAGCGCCGTCGCAAGGAGACGCGCAAGGCCCTGTGGCGCTGGCTGGTTGCAGGCTTCTGCATGATGCAGGTCATGATGTATGCGTGGCCGGCCTATGTGGCCGAGCCCGGCGACCTCACGATGGAGATGGAGCAGCTGCTGCGCTGGGCCTCCTGGGTGATCACGCTACCCGTGCTCTTTTTCTCCTGCACGCCTTTCTTTGCCGCCGCCTGGCGCGACATCCTGCAGCGGCGCATCAGTATGGACCTGCCCGTGGCCCTGGGCATGGCCATCACCTTTGTGGTCAGTACCGCCGGCACGTTCGAGCCGCAGGGCCTCTTCGGCCGCGAGGTGTATTTCGACTCGCTGACCATGTTCGTCTTCTTCCTGCTCACCGGTCGCTGGCTGGAGCAGCGCCTGCGCGAGCGCACGGCGGGCGCGCTCGACGCGTTGATGAACCGCCTGCCCGACAGCGTGCTGCGCCAGCGCGCCGACGGCGAATTCGAGCGTGTGGCCGTGCACCGGCTGCGCCCAGGCGATGTGCTGCGCGTGCTGCCCGGCGAGTCCTTCCCGGCCGATGCCACCGTGCTCGAAGGCCAGACCCATGCCGACGAGGCCCTGCTCACGGGCGAGTCGCGCCCGCTGCCCCGGGGCCCTGGGGCAGCCGTGATCGCCGGCAGCCACAACCTCAGCGCCGCCGTACTGGTGCGGGTGGAACGCACGGGCGAGGACACGCGCTACGCCCAGATCGTGGCGCTGATGGAAGAAGCCGCCCAGAGCCGGCCGCAGCTGGCCCTGCTGGTGGATCGGCTGGCCCGGCCCTTCCTCATCGGCGTGCTGCTGGCCGCGGCGGGTGCCGCCGCCTGGTGGTGGCCGCAGGACCCGGGCCATGCGCTCATGGTCGCCGTGGCCGTGCTCATCGTCACCTGTCCCTGTGCGCTTTCGCTGGCCACGCCTGCGGCCATGCTGGCCGCCGCCGGCACCCTGGCGCGCCAGGGCGTGCTGGTGCGCCGGCTCGGTGCGCTGGAGGCGCTGGCCCATACCGACCTCGTGATTTTCGACAAGACAGGTACGCTGACCCGTGATGCACTCGTGCTGCAGGGGCTGCGCCTGCGCGCAGGCGCCACACGCGCGCAGGTGCTGGCCCAGGCGGCCGCGCTGGCGCGGCATTCACTGCACCCGGTCTCGCGTGCGGTGCAGGCGACGGCCGATGCAGGCGCTGTGGCGCCCTGGCTCAGCGCGCAGGTGCAGGAGCAGACAGGTGCCGGTCTCACGGGTCAGGTGCGCTCTGCGCCAGACGAAGACTGGCAGCACGTGCGCCTGGGCTCGGCCGCGTACTGTGGTGTGCCGGCGCAGCCGGTGGCGGGCCCGCATGCCGTGCTCTGTGATGCACAGGGCTGGCTCGCGACCTTCGAATTCGGCGAAGACCTGCGGCCCGATGCGCAGGTCACCGTGGCGGCGCTGCAGGCCGAAGGCATCGAGGTGCGCATCCTTTCCGGCGATGCGCCCGAGGCGGTGGCGCGCGTGGCGCAGCAGCTGGGCATTGCCCAGGCGCGCGGCGGCTGCACGCCCCAGGACAAGCTGGAAGTATTGCAGGCAGCGCGGCAGGCCGGGCACCAGGCCGTGGTGGTGGGCGACGGGCTGAACGACGGACCGGCATTGGCCGGGGCCCAGGCCTCCTTCGCCTTCGGGCGGGCCGTGCCGCTGGCGCAGTCGCGCGCCGATTTCGTGGTGCTGGGTGAACAGCTGGCCCAGGTGGAAGTGGCCATCCGCCTGGCGCAGCGCACCCTGCGCATCGTGCGCCAGAACCTGGGCTGGGCCGTGGCCTACAACGCGGTCTGTGTGCCGCTGGCCGTGGTGGGCTGGATGCCGGCCTGGCTGGCCGGTCTGGGCATGGCCGCGAGTTCGCTGCTGGTCGTCGTCAATGCATTGCGCCTGGCCCCGGGCTGGCGCGGCAAGGAGAGCGTTTGATGGACATTCTTTATTTGCTGATCCCGCTGTCGGTGGCGCTGGTCTTCTTCATCCTCGCGGGCCTGTGGTGGGCCATCGAGCGTGGTCAGTTCGAAGACCTCGAGTCCGAGGGTGAACGCATCCTGCGGGATTCCTGAGCGCAGTTGATTTGGGTCAAACCGCGAGCGCGGTGAAAGACAGACACTTTCAAGGGTCAATAAAAAGAGAGGTGCACATGGCATTTTCAAACCAGCAGGCGACCGTGTACAACGACACCGTTGTGCGCCAGTTCGCCATCATGACGGTGGTCTGGGGTGTGGTGGGCATGCTGGTGGGCGTGATCATCGCTGCCCAGCTGACCTGGCCCGAACTCAACTTCGGCATCCCCTGGCTCAGTTACGGCCGTCTGCGGCCGCTGCACACCAATGCGGTGATCTTCGCTTTCGGGGGCTGCGGCCTGTTCGCAGCGGCCTACTACGTGGTGCAGCGCACCTGCCACGTGCGGCTGTTCGGGGACAAGCTCGCCGCCTTCACCTTCTGGGGCTGGCAGGCCGTGATCGTGCTGGCCGCCATCTCGCTGCCCTTGGGCTACACCCAGGGCAAGGAGTACGCGGAGCTCGAGTGGCCGATCGACATCCTGATCACCGCGGTCTGGGTGGCCTTCGCCGTGGTGTTCTTCGGGACCGTCGGCACGCGCAAGGTCAAGCACATCTACGTGGCGAACTGGTTCTTCGGCGCCTTCATCCTCGCCGTGGCCCTGCTGCACCTGGTCAACAGCGCGGCGATCCCGGCCGGCCTGATGAAGTCCTATTCCGCGTATGCCGGCGTGCAGGATGCCATGGTGCAGTGGTGGTATGGCCACAACGCCGTGGGCTTCTTCCTCACGGCGGGCTTCCTCGGGATGATGTACTACTTCATCCCCAAGCAGGCCGAGCGCCCGGTGTACAGCTACCGCCTGTCCATCGTGCACTTCTGGGCCCTGATCTTCACCTATA
>JAIERT010000182.1 GCA_019746735.1 Burkholderiaceae bacterium
GGTAGGTCACATTGAAACCGATCTCGATGCTGTCACCGCTGTAATCGATGTCCAGTTCATCCACGGCTTCTTCCTGCTCGGCGTTGTTCGACGCGACACGCAGCGTGCCGGGATCGATGTTCAGACGCACACCCTTGAACTTGTCGCTAGTCAGGATAGCTGTGCGCTGGAGGCTCGCCAGCAGCGGCTGGCGGCCCAGCACGATGGCATTCTTGTGGTTCTTCGGGATCACACGGTTGTAGTCGGGGAACTTGCCCTCGACGAGCTTGGTCACGAACTCCATGCCACCGAAGCTGAACTTGGCCTGGTTGCTCGCGAACTGCATCTCGATCGCGCCTTCGGCATCGCTGAGCAGGCGCTGCATTTCGAGCACGGTCTTGCGCGGCAGGATTACTTCCTGCTTGGGAACCTCCACGTCGAGCGTCGCCGAGGCAAAGGCCAGGCGGTGACCATCGGTCGCGACCAGGCTGAGCTGCTTGCCTTCGGCCACGAACAGGATGCCGTTGAGGTAGTAGCGGATGTCGTGCACGGCCATGGAGAAGGACACCTGGCCCAGCAGGTCCTTGAGCGTCTTCTGCGGCACGCTGAACTTAGGACCGAAGTTGGCGGCTTCCTGCACCAGCGGGAAATCCTCGGCCGGCAGGGTCTGCAAGGTGAACTTGCTCTTGCCGCCCTTGAGAATGAGCTTGTTCTGGCTTGACTCCAGCGAAACGGTCTGGTCCGCCGGCATGGTGCGCAGGATGTCGATCAGCTTGCGGGCGCCGACCGTGGTCGTGAAGTTGCCGGTGTCGCCATCGAGTTCTGCCGTGGTTCGGATCTGGATCTCCAGATCGCTGGTCGTGAACTGCAAGGCACTGCCCGTCTTGCGGATCATCACATTGGCCAGGATGGGCAAGGTGTGGCGGCGTTCCACGATGCCGGAGACCGACTGGAATACGGAAAGGACTTTGTCTTGTGTTGCCTTCAGGACGATCATGTTGCCAACCTCTTCCTTATTTTCTCTATTTCAACTTAGTAGTAGTAGTTAAAGCACGCGGTTTTCTGTGGACAGACGCATTTTCCCTTTTTTTATCAAGTACTTGAGCACGGTAGAACCCTGTGTGCCCCGGGTCTGGAAACGGTCTGCCCAACTTGCATAACTTGTTTCCAAAGCCTCAGGCTGTGGATAAGTACGGACTTGTGCCAGAACTATCCCCAGGGTTGTCCGTCGTCACTCAATGATCGGGAAAATGCTCCTTCCTAACCTTTGAGGGTCTGTTCCAGCACATGCAGTTGCTGGTTCAACTCGGTCAGCTGCTGACGTTCCCCAGAGATCTTGCGCACCGCGTGCAGCACGGTGGTGTGGTCGCGTCCCCCGAAAAGCTCGCCGATCTCGGGCAGGCTCTTCTGGGTCAGTTCCTTGGCGAGGTACATGGCAATCTGTCGCGGCCGGGCGATGCTGGCCGGTCGCTTCTTGGAATACATGTCGGCGACCTTGATCTTGTAGTAGTCGGCCACCGTCTTCTGGATGTTCTCGACCGAGATCTGCCGGTTCTGGATCGACAGCAGGTCACGCAGGGCCTCGCGTGCCAGCTGGATCGAGATGTCCTTCTGGTTGAAGCGTGAATAGGCCAGGATCTTGCGCAGCGCGCCTTCGAGTTCGCGCACGTTGGAGCGCACGTTCTTGGCCACGAAGAAGGCTACTTCCTCGGGCATCTCGGCGCCTTCGCTCAGGGCCTTGTTGATCAGGATGGCCACGCGCATCTCGAGCTCGGGCGGTTCGATGGCCACCGTCAGGCCGGAGTCGAAGCGCGAGACCAGACGCTCGTGGATGTCCAGCAAGCCCTTGGGGTAGGTGTCGCTGGTCATCACGATGTGCGACTTCTTGGCCAGCAGGGCTTCAAAGGCGTTGAAGAACTCTTCCTGGGTGCGGTCCTTGTTGGCAAAGAACTGCACATCGTCGATCAGCAGCAGATCCAGCGAATGGTATTTGTCCTTGAACTCGTCGAAAGTCTTGCGCTGGTAGGCCTTGACCACATCGGATACGAACTGTTCCGCATGGATGTAGAGAACCTTGGCGTTCGGGCGCTCGGCCAGCAGGCGGTTGCCTACGGCATGGATCAGGTGGGTCTTGCCCAGGCCGACGCCACCGTAGATGAAGAGAGGGTTGTAGAGCTGGCCTGGAGAACTGGCGACATGCATGGCCGCCGCACGTGCCATGCGGTTGGCCGTACCCTCGACCAGGGTTTCGAAAGTCAGGGCCGTGTTGAGGCGGTGTCGGCTGGCCGCCAGAACCCGCTCTGGACTGCCGGCATAGGCGTCCTCGACGGGAAGGGATTCCACATCGGAAGACACATCCCGAGGCCTGACGATATTTTCTCTAGGTGTAAGTGCCAGCTCAATTGGTATGGGCTGGCCATAGATTTTTTCCAGCAGATCGGCAATCCGGTGGCTGTACTGGGCCCGGATCCAATCCAGCTTGAAGCGGTTGACCACAAACAGCGTCAGGCGCGAGTAGTCCTCGGCCAGCTGGGCTGTCAGGGGCTTGATCCAGGTGTTGAACTGCTGCTCAGGCAGTTCCTGTGCCAGCTGGTCGACGCAGGCCTGCCAAAGGCTGGGCCCGGCGTCCGCTGGGGAACTGGCCGGTTGGGTATGAAGGGGTCCCTCGCTCATGGGGAAAGAGTATTGTGGATATTTTGGCCCGGCGGGAGCCCGAATTGTAATTTATCAAGAATTTATCCACAAGGCTGGCAAAGAACCCCGTGCTTCAGGCTTTGCATGCATGGCGTGCGCCAAGGCATTGCCGGAATTGGAAATTTTTGCGATAATTCGCGGTTTTCCCGAGGCCTGTGGCGTGCCCGGATCGCACCGCAAGGTACCGATGGCGGAACGGACAAGCGGGCGGGACATGGCCTGGGCTCTGTCGCCGCTTCGGCGCAAACGGCCGCACGCAGAAAAAACCACCGCTCTATCACTAGGATTTCGAGATGAAACGTACTTACCAGCCTTCCAAGATCCGTCGCGCCCGTACCCACGGTTTTCTGGTCCGCATGAAGACCCGTGGCGGCCGTGCCGTGATCAACGCACGTCGCGCCAAGGGCCGCAAGCGCCTGGCCGTCTGAGCCGGTCCTTCCGGCATGTGGTCCTGAAACGGTGCGGCAGTCCGCCTGAAAGCGCACCGTGCAGGCGCAACGGCTGAAAACACAGTCCCAGTTTCAGGCTTTGCTGGCATCCACACCCCTGGCCCGTACGGAGCATTTCGTCATGCACCGCCTGGACCTGCAGATGGGTTCTGAACCGTCCGTACCCTCCGCGGCGCGGGGCCATCCTTTTCCTGCCGCTGGGCTGTGGCTTGGCGCCATGGTGCCCAAGCGCTGGGCCCGGCGGGCCGTGACACGCAATCTCATCAAGCGGCAGATCTACAGCATCGGCGAGCAACGCCTGTCGCTAAACGCCGATGCCGCCTACCTCGTACGCCTGCGCTCGGGCTACGATCGCCAGCGCTTTCGCAGTGCCGCATCCGATCTGCTGCGGGTGGCGGTTCGCACGGAGATCGAACAGCTGTTCGATCGCTCGTGCAAAGACCGACGGGAGGCCGCATGATCGCGCGCCTGCTCATGAGCCTGGTGCGGGCGTACCGCTACTTGCTCAGTCCCTGGCTCGGTTCTGCCTGCCGTTTCGAGCCCACGTGTTCTCTCTACGCCCTCGAGGCCCTGCGCCAACACGGCGCTTTCACAGGCAGTGCGCTGACCGTGGGACGTCTGCTGCGTTGCCATCCCTGGTGCGCGGGTGGCCACGATCCGGTGCCCGGGCAGCCCCGACGCCTGTTCACCGGCCTGCTTCCTTCCTCTTCTGAAAAAGAAACGACATGAACGACATCCGTCGCACCATTCTGTGGGTGATCTTCGGCTTCTCCCTGGTCCTGCTGTGGGACCAGTGGCAGATTCACAATGGCCGTCCTGCCACCTTCTTCCCGGCGCCGCCGACCGCCAGGACGGCACAGATGCAGCCCGAAGCGGCCGCGGTGCCCGCGCCGGCGGCCGTCGTTCCGCAGGCGCAGGCGCAGATCCATGGCAGTGAGCGCATCGCCAAAGCAGAAACGCAGCCAGCCGTGGCGCGCGAGCGTGTGCGCGTGCGCACCGACGTACTCCAGCTGGATTTCGACACGGAAGGCGGTTCGCTGGTGCGCGCCGAATTCCTGCGCCACCGCGACCAGCAGCAGCCGGATGCCAATGTGGTCCTGCTCGACGAAAGCCGTGAACGCGTCTACCTGTCGCAGACCGGCCTGATTGCCGGAGCCAGCGGGGGCAGCTTCCCCACGCACAAGACCGTGATGAAACTGGTCAGCAGCGAGCGTGAGCTCAAGGACGGCAGCGAGAGTCTGGTCGTGAAGTTCGAATCGCCCGAGATCGGCGGAGTCCGGCTGATCAAGACCTACACCCTGCAGCGCGGCAGCTATGCCCTGGATGTGAAGCACGAGGTGCAGAACGTCGGCAATGCTGCGGTGGCGCCCCAGCTCTATCTGCAGCTGGTGCGTGACGGCAACAAGCTGGCCGGCGAGTCGGCCTTCTACTCCACCTTCACCGGTCCGGCGGTCTACACCGATGCCAAGAAATACCAGAAGGTCGAGTTCAGCGACATCGAGAAGGGGAAGGCCGAATTCGAAAAGACCTCGCCCAACGGCTACATCGCCATGGTGCAGCACTATTTCGCCAGTGCCTGGCTGCTGGCCGACGGCCTGCAGCGCGAGATCTTCGCGCGCAAGGTCGACACCAACCTTTACTCGGTCGGCATGATCACGCCTCTGGAAGCGATCGCACCCGGCAGCAGCCGGGTGGTCGACGCCCGCTTCTTCGTCGGTCCGCAGGAGGAGAACAAGCTCGAAGCCCTGGCACCCGGGCTGGAGCTGGTCAAGGACTACGGTTGGCTGACCATCCTGGCCAAGCCCCTGTACTGGTTGCTCGACAAGCTCTACGGCCTGCTGCACAACTGGGGCTGGTCCATCGTGGCGCTGGTGGTGCTGCTCAAGATCGCTTTCTACTGGCTCAACGCCAAGGCCTATGCCAGCATGGCCAAGATGAAGGCCATCACACCGCGCATCACCGAGATGCGTGAGCGCCTCAAGGACAAGCCGCAGCAGATGCAGCAGGAGATGATGCGCATCTACCGCGAGGAGAAGGTCAATCCCATGGGTGGCTGCCTGCCAATCATGGTCCAGATCCCGGTCTTCATCGCCTTGTACTGGGTGCTGCTGTCCAGCGTTGAAATGCGCAACGCGCCCTGGATCCTCTGGATCAAGGACCTTTCGGCCGAAGACCCTTACTACATCCTGCCCCTGCTCATGACGGCGACCACCATGCTGCAGACGGCACTCAACCCGCTGCCGCCCGATCCGGTGCAGGCCAAGATGATGTGGCTCATGCCGCTGATCTTCAGCGTGATGTTCTTCTTCTTCCCTTCGGGCCTGGTCCTGTACTGGCTGACGAACAACATCCTGTCGATCGCCCAGCAGTGGATCATCAATACCCGCATGGGCGTGCCACCGCAGTTCAACCTGCCGAAGTTCAAGTAAGCCGAGATCACCAGGGCCGCGCAAGCGGCCCTTGCGTTTGCAGCCGCAGCAAAGAAAAATCGTCGCATGCTGGCCCGCCACCAGGAGCCCATCGTTGCCATCGCCACGGCACCTGGCCGAGGCGCCGTGGGCATCGTGCGTGTGAGTGGGCGTGGGCTCGGGGGTCTGGCGCAGGCCCTGTGCGGCAAGTCGCTGACGCCGCGCCATGCGACCTATCTGCCGCTGCGCGACGCTGCGGGTGAGCCCCTGGACCACGGCCTGGCCATCTACTTCCCGGCCCCGCATTCCTACACCGGCGAGGACGTGCTCGAGCTGCAGGTGCATGGCGGGCAGGTGGTGTTGCAGCTCCTGCTGGCGCGCTGCCTGGAGGCGGCAGCCCACGTCGACCCGGGCACGGGCCGTGCCCGGCTGCCCGGCCTGCGCCTGGCCCAGCCGGGCGAGTTTACCGAACGCGCCTTTCTCAACGACAAGCTCGATCTGGCCCAGGCCGAGGCCGTGGCCGATCTGATCGACGCCAGCACCGAGGCCGCGGCACGCAGTGCCAGCCGGTCACTCGGAGGCGCTTTCTCGCGGGAGATCGGCGTGCTGCGCGAAGCGCTGATCCAGTTGCGCATGCTGGTCGAGGCCACGCTGGACTTTCCCGAGGAGGAGATCGACTTCCTGCAGAAGGCCGATGCGCAGGGCCAGCTCGCCCGTCTGCAGCAGCAGCTCGGGGCCGTCCTCCAGCACGCGCGCCAGGGCAGCCTGCTGCGCGAGGGCATCAAGGTGGTGATTGCGGGCCAGCCCAATGCGGGCAAGAGCTCCCTGCTCAATGCGCTGGCGGGTGCCGAGCTGGCCATCGTCACGCCGATTCCAGGCACCACGCGCGACAAGGTGCAGCAGACCATCCAGATCGAAGGCGTGCCCTTGCATGTCATCGACACCGCAGGGCTGCGCGAGAGCAGCGACGAGGTCGAGCGCATCGGCATCGCCCGTGCCTGGACGGAGATCGAGGCCGCGGACGTTGTTCTGTTCCTGCACGATCTCACACGCGCGACGCAGGCCGACTATCAGCTGGCCGATCAGCGGATAGCCCAGGCGCTGGTGCAGCGCGTGCCTGCACGTGTGCCGGTGCTGGACATCTGGAACAAGGCCGATGCGGCTTCGCCGCCATCCCACGGTCTGAGCCTCTCCGCCAAGACAGGGCACGGCCTGCAGCTGCTGCGTCAACAGCTGTTGCAGACCGTGGGTTGGCACGCCGCGCCCGAAGGGGTCTACATCGCACGCGAACGCCATGTGCAGGCCCTGCGCCGTGTGCAGCAGCATCTGGACCTGGCCGCCGCGCATCTGGCCGCCCGCGCGCAGTCCCTGGATCTGCTGGCCGAGGAACTGCGGCTGGCGCAGAACGCGCTTAATGAAATCACCGGAGCGTTTTCTTCCGATGATCTGCTTGGGGTCATCTTTTCCCGCTTCTGCATCGGTAAATAGCCCCGCTCGGTTGCCAAGGGTGGCAAATCGGCGTACTGTCGTATCCAAATTCGCAGCGGGGCGCCGAGTCGAAACAATTGCTTACGCCGGCCCTGACACAAGTCGCCTTTTAAGGGGACAATCCGTGCAGCAGATCTACGCTGCACATCCTCGGTGCAAACAGCACGACAGGAACCAAGAACATGGTGTTACTGGACAATCTCTTCGCGAAGAAAACCGGGGCCAAGAGTCCGCCCGTGCAAGACGCCGGGCCCTCCCACCCCCCCGCGGATGACGAGCAGGCGCAGGATCGAAAGTCCATGCGGCTGGAGCGTCGGGAACTGCTGTACGCCGTCGTGCGCGAATCCATGGCCCGCGTCGGCATGCTGTCGTCCAGCTACAAGTACAAGGTGCTCTCGCTCGACTCTCGCGGCAAGCAGTACCTGATCATGATGGACCTGCCGCGCGAGATGGCCGAGCACATCGGCCAGCTCGCCGAGATCGAAGAGATCATCACGCAGAATGCGCGCCAGCGGCACCACATCGAGGTCACGGCGGTCTACTGGCGCATCAACCAGCTGGCCAAGGTAGTCAACTCGGTGCTGCGCAAGCCGCGCGCAGACGTCGAGTTCAGTGCTGCGCCGCCCGTCCTCAGCCGTGTGCATGCCGAAGCCGAGGTGATCGCCCAGCCGGCCCAGCTGCCGGGGGAGCGCAAGCCGCGTTTTGAGCCCATCCGCGCCGACGAAGTCCATGCCTTCAAGCAGGGGTTGGGCGCCGGCAAGAAACCTGCAGCGCCCGCAAAAGGGACGGCAGACTTTGCCCCGACCGAGTTCCCGTCCACCGAGTTCGAGGAAACCCGGATGGAGGATGAGAACGAACGCCTGCCGCTGAGCCGCACGCAGTACGGCGACCTGATCTGAGTCGCTGCCGCGCGGCAGCCGGCATCAGTGGCCGCCGAAGTCGATCAATGTAAACAGCGGCAAACCTGCATCACGCAGTCTGGCGGAGCCACCGAGCTCAGGCAGGTCGACGATGGCCGCGCCTTCCACCACCTGCGCCCCCAGCTTCTCCAGTAATTTCTTGCCGGCCATCATGGTGCCACCGGTGGCAATCAGGTCGTCGACCAGCAGCACGCGGTCGCCGGGCTTGACGGCATCGGTATGCAGCTCCACGGTGGCGCTGCCATATTCAAGCTCATAGGTCTCTTCCACCGTGGTGTAGGGCAGCTTGCCCTTCTTGCGGATGGGCACGAAACCGACCGCCAGCTCATAAGCGATCACCGAACCCAGAATGAAGCCACGCGCGTCCAGGCCGGCAACCACATCGGGGCGCAGGCTGGGTTCCATGTAGCGGTGCACGAAGGCATCGATGAGCACGCGAAAGACACGGGGGTTCTGCAACAGCGGCGTGATATCGCGGAACTGCACCCCTGGCGAAGGCCAGTCGGGCACGGTGCGGATGTGGCTGCGCAGGTAGTCGGTGATGGAGCGGTCTTGCATGATGATGTGGTGCTTTCGAACAAGAGGAAGGTTCAGCCGCGCAAGAGCATCTCTTCGGCCCGGGCCAGGGCTTCGGCCTGCCCGGACAGAACCAGGGTGTCGCCGTCTTCCAGGCGCAGTTCAGCGTCCGGCATCAGGGTCTTGCCATCGCGTCGACGCAGGCTGAGGATGCGGGTCGCGTCAAGGGCAGGCAGAAGCGCACCGATGCGCCGGCCCAGGGCATAGGCGCCGGTGGGCAAGGTGAGGCTGTGCAGCCGCTCCTGTTCGCCATCGTCGCTGCCGCTGTCATCGGCCCCATGAAAATAGCCACGCAACAGGTTGTAGCGCGCATCGCGCTGGTCCTGTACCAGGCGGATCACCCGTCGCATGGGCACCCCCACCAGTGCCAGCGCATGGCTGGCCAGCATGAGTGAGCCCTCGATGGCCTCGGGGACGACCTCCGTGGCGCCCGCGGCCCGCAGCCGGTCCAGGGCATGGTCGTCCTGGGTGCGCACGATGACAGGCACCTGCGGCGCATGGCCGCGAACCTGATCGAGCACCTTGAGCGCACCCGGGACGTCCAGGTAGGTGATGACCACCGCGCTGGCGCGGGCCAGCCCGGCAGCCATCAGGGCCTGAAGGCGCGCAGCGTCACCATAGACCACGCTGTTGCCCGCGGCTACCGCCTGGCGTACCCGGTCCGGATCCAGATCCAGTGCCAGATAGGGAATCTTTTCGCCCTCCAGCATGCGTGCCAGGTTCTGCCCGCAGCGTCCGTAGCCGCAGATGATGACGTGCCCGCTGGTGCTGATGGACTGGCGTGCGATGCTGGTCATCTGCAGGGACTGCTGCAGCCACTCGCTTGCGACCAGGCGCAGCACGATGCGGTTGCTGTACATGATGATGAAAGGCGTGGCCAGCATGGACAGCACCATGGAGGCCAGCACGGGGTTGAGCATATCGGCCTCGATGAGGCCGCGCTGGTAGGTCTGCGTGAGCAGCACGAAACCAAACTCGCCGGCCTGGGTCAGATACAGGCCGGTGCGCAGCGCCACACCCATGCTCGCGCCCAGGGCCCGTGTCAGTACCGTGATCAGCACCAGCTTGAGCAGCAGCGAGCAGGTCAGCAGCATGAACACCAGGGGCCAGCGCTCCCAGACGATGGTCCAGTCCAGCAGCATGCCGATGGTGATGAAGAAGAGGCCCAGCAGCACATCGTGAAAGGGACGGATATCGCTTTCCACCTGGTGCTTGTACTCGGTCTCGGCGATCAGCATGCCGGCGATGAAGGCGCCCAGCGCCAGGCTCAGCCCGGCCTGTTCGGTCAACCAGGCCAGGCCCAGCGTGATCAGCAACAGATTGAGCATGAACAGCTCGTTGTTCTTGTGCCGCGCCACCAGGGTCAGCCAGCGCCGCATGATGCGCTGCCCGCCCATCAGCAGGAGAGCCAGCAGGGCCACGGCCTTGACGAGGGCCAGCCCCAGGGCCTGGAACATTTCCGGCGCCGGGCTACCCAGGGCGGGGATCAGCACCAGCAGGGGCACCACGGCCAGATCCTGGAACAGCAGGATGCCCATGACGCGCTTGCCGTGCTCGGATTCCAGCTCCAGCCGGTCGGCCATGAGCTTGACCACGATGGCCGTGCTGCTCATGGCCATGACACCGGCCAGCGCCAGCCCGGCCTGCCAGCTGATGGACCAGAGCGTAGGGAACAGCAGCTGCAGCACATAGGCGCCCGCCATCGTCAGCAGCATGGTGAGCAACACCTGCAGCAGGCCCAGGCCGAAGACATGGCGGCGCATGGCACGCAGGCGGGGCAGATTGAACTCGAGCCCGATGGCGAACATCAGGAAGACGACACCGAACTCGGCCAGATGGCTGATGTCTTGCGAGTTCTGTGCCAACGCGAGCGCGTTGGGTCCAATGAGCACGCCCACGGCCAGATAGCCCAGCATGGGCGGCAGCTTCAGGCTGCGGAACACGACCACCCCCAGCACGGCGGCCAGCAGATAGATCAAGGTCAGTTCGAGCCCGCTCATGTCCGGATACTAGCAAGAGCGCGGCCGCTCGATAGAATCCGGGCATGAACGACAGCAAGCACGTGCGCCACAGTCTGGACCCCGGGCGCGCCACCCGGCTCGCCCACGAAACCCTGGAAATCGAGGCCGCTGCCGTGCTGGGCTTGCGCGCCCGGCTTGATGCCGACTTCACCCGGGCTGCCGAGCTCATGCTGAACCTGACCGGCCGTGTGGTCGTGATGGGCATGGGCAAGAGCGGGCACATCGGCCGCAAGATGGCGGCAACCCTGGCGTCCACCGGCACGCCGGCCATGTTCGTGCATCCGGCCGAAGCCAGCCACGGTGACCTGGGCATGATCACCGCGTCCGACCTGCTGCTGGCTATCTCCAACAGCGGCGAGTCGGAGGAGCTCACGGCCATCCTGCCCGTGCTCAAGCGTCAGGGCGTCCCCCTGATTGCCATGACCGGCAACCCGGCTTCGACCCTGGGGCGCCATGCCGATCTGGTGCTCAATACGGCGGTCGAGAAGGAGGCCTGCCCTCTCAATCTCGCGCCCACGGCCAGCACCACGGCGCAGCTAGCGCTGGGCGACGCGCTGGCCGTGGCCCTGCTCGACGCGCGTGGCTTCAAGGCCGAGGATTTCGCACGCTCGCATCCGGGCGGTACCCTGGGCCGCAAACTGCTCACCCACGTGAGCGACGTCATGCGCAGCGGCGAGGCCGCCGTGCCAAGTGTCGCGCCCGATGCCGGCTTCAGCGCCATCATGCGAGAGATGAGCGCCAAGGGCCTGGGTGCAACGGCCATCGTCGACCCCGAGCGCCGCGTGCTGGGCATCTTTACCGACGGCGACCTGCGCCGCTTGCTGGAAAAAGGCGTGGACGTGCGCCAGGGCTGCGCCCGCGACTTCATGCATCCCAACCCGATCACCGTGCGACAGGATGCACTGGCCGTCGAGGCGGCCGACTTGATGGAGGCACGCCGCATCACCAGCGTGCTGGTGGTTGACGAGCAGGGCCGCCTGTGCGGCGCGCTGAACAGCAACGACCTGATGCGGGCCAAGGTGATCTGACGATGCTCACGCCGGCCCTGAATTTTCCGCCCGAGCTGCTGCTGCGCGCCCAGGGCGTGCGCGTGGCCTTCTTCGACGTCGACGGCGTGCTGACCGACGGCGGCCTCTACATCAGCGAGGCGGGTGAGACCCTCAAGCGTTTTCACACCCTCGATGGCCACGGCCTCAAGCTGCTGCCGCGCGCCGGCATCACGCCCGCGGTGATCACCGGACGCGACAGCCCTGCGCTGCGCACCCGGCTCCAGGCCCTCGGTATCGAACACGTGCACTACGGTACCGAAGACAAGCGGCCGGCCGCCGAACGGACCCTGCAAACGCTGGGACTCGACTGGTCGCAAGCTGCCGTGATCGGTGACGACTGGCCCGATCTGCCGGTCATGCAGCGCTGCGCCCTGGCCTGTGCCCCGGCGCAGGCCCATGCCGAGGCGTTGGCCCGCGCCCACCACGTGACCCGGGCGCCGGGCGGCGGCGGTGCCGCGCGCGAGTTCTGCGACCTGCTGCTCGTGGCCAGCGGCCGCTATGCCCAGCTGCTGCAGGAGGTGCTGCAGTGAATCGCCTGGCCCGTCTGGCCTGGGACCGGCTTTCCATCTATCTGCCCCTGCTGCTGATGGGTGTGCTGGCGCTGGGCACCTACTGGCTGGTGCGCAGCACGCCGCTGTTCGAACCCGATGCGCCCGAGCAGGCGAAGCGCCGCGACCCCGACTACCTGATGGAGCGTTTCTCCATCAAGACCTTCGATGGCGAGGGCCGCCTCAAAAGCGAGGTCTATGGTGAACAGGCCCGGCACTATCCACACACCGACACGCTGGAAATCGACCAGGTGCGTATCCGCAGTTACAACCAGCGCGGCTTCATGACCGTGGCCACGGCCAGGCGGGCGCTGGCCAACAACGATGCGACCGAGGTGCAGCTCATGGGCAACGCGCGTGTCGTGCGCGAGGCCACGGTGGACCGCAGCGGCACGGCCTTGCCGCGCGTGAGCTTCAGCGGCGAGTTCCTGCACGCCTTCCTGAACGACGAGCGCATCAAGTCCCACAAGCCGGTCGAGCTGGAGCGCGGGGGCGACCGCATCACGGCGGACAGCCTGGACTACAGCAATTTCGACCAGGTCATGGAAATGCGCGGACGCGTGCGCGGCACGCTGTTGCCGCCACCACGCTGATGGAGCCACCACGCATGGACCCGTTGCTGTTCATCACGGGCGCGTCGAGTGGCATCGGCCAGGCCCTGGCGCGCCATGCCTACGACCAGGGCTGGCGTCTGGCCTTGGTGGCACGGCGCAGCGACGAGATCCAGCGCTGGGCTGAAGCCGAGCAGCTGGATCCGGCGCGCTATCGCATCTACCCGGCCGATGTGGCCGAGATTGACAGCATCGTCGCTGCCGGCCAGTCCTGCATGGCCCGGCAGGGCCTGCCCGATGTGGTGGTCGCCAATGCCGGCATCAGCGTGGGCATGGATACGGCCGAGCGCGCTGATCTCGACGTGCTGGCACGCACCCTGGCCATCAACAACGTGGGCCTGGCGGCCACGTTTCATCCCTTTGTGGCCGCCATGCGCGCCCGCGGCAGCGGTCGCCTCGTGGGCGTGGCCAGCGTCGCGGCCATCCGCGGCCTGCCCGGCCATGGCGCCTACTGCGCCAGCAAGGCCGGTGTCGTCAGCTATTGCGAAAGCCTGCGCGGCGAACTGCGCGGCAGCGGCGTGCGCGTGGTGACGCTGGCGCCGGGCTATGTCGACACACCGCTCACACGCAAGAACCGTTACCGCATGCCCTTTCTGATGACGCCCCAAGCTTTTGCCGCCCAGGCCTGGCCGTTGATCGGGCGCGGGGTCAGTTACCGGGTCATTCCCTGGCCCATGGGCGTGGTCGCCAAGCTGCTGCGTCTGCTGCCCGACAGCCTGTTCGACCGTCTGCTGGCCGGCCGGCCGCGCAAGCATCGCGCCGCCGAATAGACAAAGAAAAGGCCCCGTATGGGGCCTGGTTCCTCATGGCGCGCAGAGCTCAGTAGCCGCGTCGGCCACCGCCGCCGCCGCGGGGATTGCCATAGGGGCTGCGGAAGCCACCCTCACCGCCGCCGCCGCCGCCGTCACCGCTGCCGCCTCCATAGGCGCCGCCCTCACGACGGCCACCGCCGCCGCCATAGCCGCCCCCGCCGCCGCCGTAACCGCCGGTCCGGGGTGGCCGGGGCTCCATGGGCCGGGCTTCGTTGACGACGACGCTGCGGCCGCTCAAAGGCTGTCCGTTCATGCCGTTGATGGCTGCCAGGGCTTCGGCATCGCTGCCCATTTCGACGAAACCGAAGCCTTTGGAGCGGCCAGTGTCGCGCTCCATCATGACCTTGGCGCTGGTGACGGTGCCGAACTGGCTGAAGGCCTGCTCGAGGTCGTTGTCACGGATGGAATAGGCAAGATTGCCCACATAAAGTTTGTTGCCCATGCAGGGACTCCTGAAAAACCTATGACAAGCGATGGGGTCCCTGAAACGCAAACAAGACAAGTCGCTGCGAATTCGGCAGATCACCGCGATCCTGTGACAGGCCTCCCAGCCGCCACTTTTTCATTATTGGCACAGATATAGCCGGCCGGCAAGGTAGCGCGGCCTAGTAAAAACCATGAAAAAGGGCCCCGAAGGGCCCTTTGAGCGTCAGTTTGCGCTGATCAGTAGCTGCTGCGGCCACCGCCGTAGCCACCGCCGCCGCCGCCTTCACGACGGCCGCCACCACCACCGTAGCCGCCGCCACCACCGCTACGCGGCGGGCGAGCTTCCATCGGGCGTGCCTCGTTCACCACCAGGGCGCGGCCGCCCTGCTGCTGGCCGTGCAAAGCCTGGATCGCGGCCTGCGCCTCGGCATCGCTGCCCATTTCGACGAAACCGAAGCCCTTGGAACGGCCGGTGTCGCGCTCCATCATGACCTTGGCGCTGTTGACGTTGCCGTGCGCGGAGAAGGCGCGTTGCAGATCTTCGTCACGGAAGGAATAGGGCAGATTGCCCACGTAAAGTTTGTTGCCCATGAAGGGGCTCCTCAAAAATACTCAGGGAAGGCGATGGAGTCCGATAGCCGCGAGCAACAAACCAAGCAAGACTTGAAGAAGACGCAAAACCGACGAATCACCGCAAACTCGCACCGCCGGATGGCGGTGCGTCAGATGATTATGGGGCCGGGCCCACAATTTGCACGACTTGTCCAGTGCCGCTGGTCCAGAATGACCGAAATCTATGGCCTGGACGCCACAGTGGGTCGGCTGTCCAGGACGAGGCCTACCAGTTGACCTCGCGGTCCGGGGTGGCGCCGATCTTGTGGATCGACAGGTCGGCGCCGTCGAACTCCTCCTCCTGGCTCAGGCGCAGGCCCATGGCCAGCTTGAGCACGCCATAGACCACGAAACCGCCGAGCAAGGCCCAGCCCACCCCGAGCGCGGTACCGATCAGCTGACCCGTGAAGCTCACCCCGCCCAGCCCGCCCAGGGCCTGGCCGCCAAAGATGCCGGCGGCGATGCCGCCCCAGGCGCCGCACAGGCCGTGCAGGGGCCAGACGCCCAGCACATCGTCGATTTTCCATTTGTTCTGCGTCAGGGTGAACATGACGACGAAGATCGCGCCGGCCACCCCGCCAATCACCAGCGCGCCCAGCGGGTGCACGAGGTCGGAGCCGGCGCAGATGGCCACCAGCCCGGCCAGCGGGCCGTTGTGCACGAAGCCCGGGTCGTTGCGGCCCAGGGCCAGTGCGGCCAGCGTGCCGCCGGCCATGGCCATGAGCGAGTTCACCGCGACCAGGCCCGAGATCTTGTCCAGGGTCTGTGCGCTCATGACGTTGAAGCCGAACCAGCCCACGGTCAGCACCCAGGCGCCGAGGGCCAGGAAGGGGATGCTCGAGGGCGGATGAGCCGAAACACCGCCGTCCTTGCGGTAGCGGTTGTAGCGTGCGCCCAGCAGCAGCACGGCGGGCAGCGCGATCCAGCCGCCGACGGCGTGGACCACGATGCTGCCGGCAAAGTCATGGAACTCTGCGCCGGTCGTGGCCTTGATCCAGGCCTGAACGCCCAGGCCCTGGTTCCAGACGATGCCCTCGAAGAAGGGGTAGACGAAACCCACGATGACCGCGGTGGCGATCAGCTGCGGCCAGAATTTGGCGCGTTCGGCGATGCCGCCCGAGATGATGGCCGGGATGGCGGCGGCGAAGGTCAGCAGGAAGAAGAACTTCACGAGCTCGTAGCCGTTCTTGGCCACCAGCTCCTCGGCGCCGACCAGAAAGCCCGTGCCGTAGGCCACACCATAGCCGACCAGGAAATAGACCACGGTCGAGACCGAGAAGTCCACCAGGATCTTGACCAGGGCGTTGACCTGGTTCTTGCGCCGGACCGTGCCCAGCTCCAGGAAGGCAAAGCCCGCGTGCATGGCCAGGACCATGATGGCGCCGAGCAAGATGAACAGGGCATCGGCGCCCTGCTTTAGTGCATCCATGTTGAGATCTCCAGATAAATTGCTTGCGTCTGGTGCAGAAACCAGAAAATTTGAGAAATGCACCAATCTCAAGCAATAACTGAGCCAGCAAGCGCCAAGAGTGTGCAAGACGCGCACCAAGGCAGGACGACGGGGGAGCTGAACCAGGGGACTAGAATCCAGCGGTGGACGCTTTTCTGATATCGACCGGCCTGGTCGCGCTGGCCGAGATGGGCGACAAGACCCAGCTCCTGGCCCTCCTCCTCA
>JAIERT010000087.1 GCA_019746735.1 Burkholderiaceae bacterium
ACTACACGCACAAGCGCGAGGTGGTGGACCGCCGCGGCATGCTGGCGCCGGTGACCGAACTCACGCCGCCGCGCCCGGGCGAGGAGGTGGTGATCCGCGACGTGCGCTTCCGAACCGTGGGCGACATCACCTGCACCTGCCCCGTGGCCAGCACAGCCGCCACGGCCGCCGACATCGTGATCGAGACGCTGGCCGCCGAGGTCAGCGAGCGCGGCGCGACCCGCATGGACGACCAGACCTCCGAGGCTTCCATGGAAAAACGTAAAAAGGATGGGTATTTCTGATGGACGCCCTGAAATTCATCACCTGCGGCTCGGTCGACGACGGCAAGAGCACGCTGATCGGCCGCCTGCTGGTCGACACCCGTGCCGTGCTGCAGGACCACCTGGCCGGCGTGCAGCGCCAGGGCCAGACCGATCTGGCCCTGCTGACCGACGGCCTCTCGGCCGAGCGCGAGCAAGGCATCACCATCGACGTGGCCTACCGCTACTTCAGCACCGAGACGCGCAAGTTCATCATCGGCGACGCGCCGGGCCATGAGCAGTACACCCGCAACATGGTCACGGCGGCGTCGAGTGCCGACGCCGCTGTGGTGCTGGTCGACGCCACCAAGCTCGACTGGCAGAACCCGGCCCTGGCCCTGCTGCCGCAGACGCGCCGCCACAGCCTGCTGCTGCAGTTGCTGCGCGTGCCCTCCATCGTCTTCGCCGTCAACAAGCTCGACGCCGTGGCCGACCCGGCCGTGGCTTTCAAGCACATCGCCGCCGCGCTGCAGGCCTTTGCGCAAAGCACCGGTCTGACCGTGCAGGCCACGGTGCCGGTCTCGGCCCTGCAGGGCTGGAACGTGGTCGACGCAGCCAGCGAGGCCGGCTGGTGCGGCTATGTCGGCCCCACCCTGCTGCAGATCCTCGAAGCCCTGCCGAGCACCGAGGCCGATACCGAGCTGCCCTTGGCCTTCCCGGTGCAGTGGGTCGAAAAGTTCTCCTCCTCCAGCGATACCAGCCAGGGCCGCCGCGTCTTCTGGGGCCGTGTGGCCGCCGGTGGTGTGAAGGCCGGCGACAGCGTGAAGATCTTCCCCAGTGGCCAGACGGCCACCGTGGCCCAGGTGCTCAACCACGTGCGCCAGCCGGGCGAGGTGGCCGCCGGCCACAGCGCGGGCATCGTGCTGGACCGCGAGGTCGACGTCTCGCGCGGCGACTGGCTGCTGGCCCCGGCGCATCGCGAAGCCCGCCGGGAACTGGCTGTCACCGTGGCCTGGATGGACGATGAGCCTCTGGTCGCCGGCCGGGTCTACTGGGCCCTGCACGGCCACCGCTGGGTCAAGGCCAAGGTCAAGCGCATCGTCCACCGCCTCAACATCCACAACCTGGCCGAGGAAGAGGCCCAGCAGCTCGAACCGAATGCCATCGGCCATGTCGAACTGGCCCTGCAGGAAGCCCTGGTCGCCCTGCCTTTTGCCCGTGCCCGGGCCCTGGGCTCGCTGATCCTGGTGGACACGGCCAGCCACAAGACGTCGGGGGCCGTGCTGGTGAATTGAGCTCCCGGCGCTTGATCCAGCGCAACAACCCTCTGCACGAAAAGGCCGGGAAACCCCGGCCACTGCAAAAGTCAATAAAATCAAGGGTTTCCACCCATCTTCCAGAATTAAAAATGACCCACGTCGTCACCGAAGCTTGCATCCGCTGCAAATACACCGATTGCGTCGATGTCTGTCCCGTCGACTGCTTCCGCGAAGGCCCGAACTTCCTGACCATCGACCCGGATGAGTGCATCGACTGCGCGGTCTGCATCCCCGAGTGCCCGGTGAACGCCATCTACGCCGAGGAAGACGTGCCGGCCGACCAGCAGCACATGACCAAGCTCAATGCCGAGCTGGCCCGCCTGCCCACCTGGAAGAGCATCACCAAACGCAAGCCCTCTCTGCCCGATGCAGACGAGTGGAAAGACAAAACCGGCAAGCTCAACGAGCTGGTCCGCTAAACAACGACGTACCGAATGGAACCCAAACTCAGTCCCGCCGTGATCCAGACCGCCCAGGCCCACGAAGGCCCGATCGAAACCGATGCCGTCATCATCGGTGCCGGCCCCGTCGGCCTGTTCCAGGTCTTCGAACTCGGCCTGCTTGAAATCAAGGCCCACGTGATCGACTCGCTGGGCTACCCCGGCGGTCAGCCCATCGAGCTCTATCCCGACAAGCCCATCTATGACATTCCGGCCATCCCGGTGTGCACGGGCAAGGAACTGACCGACGCCCTGCTCAAGCAGATCGAGCCCTTTGGCGCCACCTTCCATCTGGGCCAGACGGTCACCGTGGTGCAGAAGCAGGACGACGGCCGCTTCTACGTCGAGACCAGCAAGGGCACCAGCTTCCTGACCAAGACCATCTTCATTGCCGCGGGCGTGGGTGCTTTCGAGCCGCGCACGCTCAAGGTCGAGGGCCTGGACAAGTTCGAGGGCTCGCAGCTCTTCTACCGCGTCCGGAACCCGGCCGATTTCGCCGGCAAGAACCTGGTCATCGTGGGTGGCGGCGACTCCGCCCTGGACTGGACGCTGAATTTCGCCGCCGAAGGCCCGAACAAGGCCGAGAGCGTGATCCTGGTGCACCGTCGCGACGGCTTCAAGGCCGCCCCCGCCAGCGTGGCCAAGATGAAGGAACTCTGCGACGCCTACGAGATGCAGTTCATGGTCGGCCAGATCACGGCCGTCGAGGAAAAGGATGGCAAGCTCGCGGGCGTCAAGGTCACCGGCGGTGACGGCGTGACCCGCGTGGTGCCGCTGGACACGCTGCTGGTCTTCTTCGGCCTCTCGCCCAAGCTCGGCCCGATCGCCGACTGGGGCCTGGACATCGAGCGCAAGCAGCTCGTCGTGGATACCGAGAAGTTCTCCACCAACGTGCCGGGCATCTTCGCCGTGGGCGACATCAACACCTACCCGGGCAAGAAGAAGCTCATCCTCTCGGGTTTCCATGAATGTGCGCTGGCGGCCTTCGCCGCCGCGGCCATCATCTTCCCCGAGAAGGGCAAGATCCATCTGCAGTACACCACCACCAGCCCCAAGCTGCACAAGGTGCTGGGCGTGGAGACGCCGGTTTTCGACTGATTCCGGCTGACCCGGGTCAAGAATCCCGAAATCAGACCAGGCCCGCCCACCCGGCGGGCCTTTTTCTTGCCGGGTGCGGGATTAAAATGCACTCCTGCGCCCTGCCAGGCAGAGCGTAAGCGCTAGGGGTGTTGTCGCGGCTGCCGCGTCGACTGAGAAAGTCCCTTTGAACCTGATGGAGGTAATGCTCACGCAGGGAAGCCGGCCAGATGACCGATCTCAGGTACTGGCCCCTCCCCCGCTTGAGTGAAGTCGTAATGGAAGGCGAGTCTGTGTCAGCCCAGCAGCTGCATGGCCACCGGCGCATGCCCGTGGTTCAGCGGGCCGTGGCCGCGTCCCGTGTGCACGTCCGCGCCTGCGGCGATCGCACCCAGGATGTAGGCGCGCGCCAGACGCACGGCGTCCTCCAGGCCATGGCCCAGCGCCAGCTGCGCCGCGATGGCCGAAGACAGGGTGCAGCCCGTGCCGTGCACGTTCTCGCTCGCAATCCGTGGCGAGGCCAGGCGCAGCGGTTCGCGCCCGCCCTGCAGCAGCAGATCCACCACCTCGTCGCCCTTCAGATGCCCGCCCTTGAGCAGCACGCCCTGTGCACCCAGGGCCTGCAATTCGCGTGCGGCGCCTTCCAGTGCCGGGATGCCGGCGATCGTGTGGCCCAGCAGCAGCTCGGCCTCGTCGAGATTGGGCGTGATCACCGTGGCCAGGGGAAAGAGCTCCTGGACCAGCACGCTCACGGTCTCCTCGGCGATCAGGCGGTCGCCACTGGTGGCCACCATCACCGGGTCCAGCACCACGTGCTGGGGCTTGTATTTGCGCAGGGCCTGCGCGACGACACGCACGATCTCGGGTGCATGCAGCATGCCGATCTTCACGGCGTCGGCACCGATGTCCTCCAGCACGGCGTCGATCTGCGCGGCCAGGAATTCGGGCGGCACGCCATGGATGCCGCGCACGCCCTGCGTGTTCTGTGCGGTGAGCGCCGTGATGGCCGTCATGCCGTAGCAGCCGAGGGCGCTGAAGGTCTTGAGATCAGCCTGGATGCCGGCACCGCCGCCGCTGTCCGAACCCGCGATCGACAGCACGCGCGGATAGTGTTTTTGTGGGGTCATCGATTTGCTCCTGGCCCGGATTATCAGATCAATTGAAATGAGCCCCCTGAACCCAGGTCCTTCCTCCATCGTGCTCGGTGCCGGCCTCATGGGCCGGCTGCTGGCCTGGCAGCTCGCGCGTGCGGGGCATCGCGTGGCGGTCTACGAAGCCGGCACGGCCGACGCCCAGACCTCGCCGGCGCGCGTGGCAGCTGCCATGCTGGCGCCGCTGGCCGAGTCCGCCATCACCGAACCCAGCGTGGTCGGCATGGGGCGTTATGCGCTGACACGCTGGCCGCAGCTGATCGCACAGCTGAGCCAGCCCGTGTTCTTCCAGCAGGAAGGCACGCTGATCCTCTGGCACCGCCAGGACGCGGCCGAGGCCCAGCGCTTCGCCGGTCTGCTGCGCAACACCCAGGACCGCGTGCCCGGCCTGCCGCATCTGCAGACGCTGGATGGCGCCGGCGTGCGTGCACTGGAGCCCACGCTGGAAAACCGTTTTGCCCAGGGTCTGTACCTGCCCGGCGAAGGTCAGCTCGACAACCGCCAGCTGCTGGCCGCGCTGCTGCACGAGCTGCAGGTGCTGAAGGTCGAGATCCACTGGAACAGCCCGCGGGCACCGCAGGACTTTGCACCCGGCCAGCCCCATCAACCGGATTGGCTCTTCGACTGCCGCGGTCTGGGCGCGCAAGCCCAATGGGGCCAGCTGCGCGGCGTGCGCGGTGAGGTGGCGCGCATCCACGCGCCCGATGTCTCCCTGAGCCGGCCCACACGCCTGATCCACCCGCGCTACCCGATCTACATCGCACCCAAGCAGGACCACCTGTTCGTCATCGGCGCCACCGAGATCGAAAGCAACGATCTTTCGCCGCCCAGTGTGCGTTCCACGCTCGAGCTGCTGAGCGCCGCCTATGCCGTCCATCCGGGCTTCGGCGAGGGCCGCATCCTCGAGATCGCCACCCAGTGCCGGCCCACCCTGCCCGACAACCTGCCCGCCATCCGCCGCCTGGGCCCGCGCGCCCTGCAGATCAACGGCCTGTACCGCCACGGCTTCATGATCTCGCCGGCTCTGCTCGACGTGGTGCTGGAGCTGGTGCAGGAGCAGCGCACCACACTCGCCGGCAGCCTGGATCTGCAAGTGGAAGAAAACGCTGTATGAAGGTCATCATCAACAAGCACGAGCACGAGCTCGCTGCCGGCGCCACGGTGGCCGATGCCGTCGCGGCCATCGAGGCCAAGCCGCCTTTTGCCACCGCGGTCAACACCCAGTTCGTTCCCAAGACGCAGTACGCACTGCACGCCTTGAGCGAAGGCGACCACATCGAAATCATCTCTCCTGTCACCGGCGGATGACATGGCACACCCCCAGGCTCCGCGCACTGCGTGTCGCTACGCCACCCCCCTTGCAGGGGGCAACGCCAATGGCCGGGCAAAGCCGGTTCCCCGGCGTTCACCGACCAGATTCCTTCAATCAAATACCACTGCCAAATAAACCGGACCACTGACATGCAGACTGTCCAAGATCCCCTCGTCCTCTACGGCGAAACCTTCCACAGCCGCCTGCTGCTGGGCACCTCGCGCTACCCCTCGCCTGCCGTGCTCGAAGCCGCGGTGCAACGCTCGCGCCCGGCCATGCTCACGGCCTCGCTGCGCCGCCAGGGCGCCGTGCCGCACGAGAGCGGCAACCAGTTCTGGGACCTGCTCAAGAAGCTGAACGTGCCCGTGCTGCCCAACACCGCGGGTTGCCACAGCATGCAGGAGGTGATCACCACGGCGCAGATGGCGCGCGAGGTCTTCGAGACGCCCTGGATCAAGCTCGAACTCATCGGCGACGACTACACCCTGCAGCCCGACACGCTCAACCTCGTCGAGACCGCCGACCGCCTGCTCAAGGACGGCTTCAAGGTCCTGCCCTATTGCACCGAAGACCTCGTGCTCTGCCAGCGCCTGGTCGACGTGGGCTGCCAGGCCGTGATGCCCTGGGCCGCGCCTATCGGCACGGGCAAGGGCCCGGTCAATCCCTACGCCATGCGCATGCTGCGCGAACGCCTGAACGTGCCGCTGATCGTGGACGCGGGCCTGGGCCGGCCCTCGCATGCCTGTACGGTGATGGAATGGGGTTATGACGCTGTGCTGCTCAACACCGCCGTCGCCCTGGCGCAGGACCCGGTGGCCATGGCCGGCGCCTTTGCCGACGCCACGCAGGCCGGTCGTGCCGCCTGGCTGTCGGGTGCCATGACCGAGCAGGACGCCGCCCAACCTTCGACGCCCGTGCTGGGCACCCCCTTCTGGCATCACGCCTGAGCGCCCCACCATGTTCGAACTCAATACCGACGCCCGCGCCATCGTGGCCGCCCACGCCGACAAGGCGATCCCTGTCACGGGAACGCCCGTGCCGAACTACAGCCGCGACGACGCCGTCTACCGCAGCGCCAAGCAGGCCTGCCTGGCCCTGGGCTTCATCGAGATCGACGCGGAGTGCGTGGCACTGGCCTGGCTGGCCCAGTCCAACCGCACACGTCAGTTCGACCCGCAGGCCTGGCCGGCGGAGCCGGCCGACTTCGGCCTGCGCCCCTGGCCGCGCAAGGACGCCTTCCCCGCCTGCCCCAAGGCACTGGGTGTCTACGCCGTGCTGCCTACGGCAGAGTGGGTGGGGCGCATGGCCCGCGCCGGCATGCCCACGCTGCAACTGCGTTTCAAGTCCGAGGATGCCGCCGCCGTGCAGCGCGAGGTGCAGGCCGCGGTGGACGCCGTGCGCGGCACGAACGCCCTGCTCTTCATCAACGACCACTGGCGCGAGGCCATCGCCGCTGGCGCCTACGGCGTGCATCTGGGCCAGGAAGACATGGAGATCGCCGACTTTGCCGCCATCAAGGCCGCCGGCCTGCGCCTGGGCCTGTCCAGCCACGGCTATGCCGAGATGGTGCGCGCCGACCGGCTCAGTCCGAGTTACATCGCCATGGGCGCGGTCTATCCCACCACGCTCAAGCGCATGGCCACGGCCCCGCAGGGTCCGGGGCGCCTGGCCGCCTACACAAAGCTGATGCGCGACTACCCGGGCGTGGGCATCGGCGGGATCTCGGCGGCCGAGCTGCCGGAGATCAAGGCCACGGGCGTCGGCTCGCTGGCGGTGGTACGCGCCATCACCGCTCAGGAGAATCCTGAACGCGCAGCGCAGGACCTGATGGCCGCCTGGGCCGCCTAACGTGAGAGAACTTGCGAAGAAATCGTAGCGAGCGTCCCGAGCGCAAGGCGGACGGAGCGCAGGAACCGGAACCTACTTTCAGGTACGTGAGGATTCTGACAACACCGTTGCGGTGCAGGCTGACTTTCGCCTAGCGAAAGTCAAGCGCAGCGGCCGGAGCCAGCACCGCCGAACGCGGCGATCGGGTCGCGCAGTAGATTTATTCGTAAGTTCTCAGGTGCTGGCGATACGCCGGCTCACGTCCACCATGCGCGTGGCGACGATGGCCCCCAGGGCCATGGCCAGCGCGAGCGCCACGGTCGGGTGCTTTTTCGACAAGGCCTCGAAATCCTCCGGGCTCATGGCCCAGAGCTTGCAGCTGCTGTAGGCCACCACCGAGGCATTGCGGGGCAGGTGCGAGAAGAAGCTGCCCTCGCCCACCACGGTGCCCGCCCCCAGGATGGCGAGCTGCACCAGACCCTTATCGGTCGTGACGTCGACCTTGAGGTTGCCCGACTCCAGGAAATAGAGCTTGCGGTCCTGCGCGCCCTGCGAAATCAGCACGTGGCCGCGCTCGTGCTCCTGCGGGTGCAGGTAGTCGGCGACGATGTACCAGGACTGCGCGCCGAGGTGCTTGGACAGGGCCCTGTCCTCGGTGTTGCGCGAAATGGCCGTGATGAGGCCATTGATGGCGGTGTTCTGCGCGAGCGGGTTGTAAGTGTTCATGGGCGCCTTTTCCGAGTCGGGCCGCCACCGGGCTGACCCGCCGTCTCCTGCGCCGCAGTATGTGGGCAGTGCCTTGGCGCGTCAAGCCGGCGCGGCGGCCAGCGGCCCGCGATGGCCGCCTTCGGTCGTGGCCTGATCGGGTGCCGTGCCGGAACGCGTCAGCACGGCGTCTGGCGAGAGGTCATCGGCCAGGATGGCCGCGATCCCGATGCTGACCGCAGCCTCGACCCGCGTGGTGCCCACGTTCCGGGCCAGGGTGTCCGCGTTGCCGATGGCGTGCTGCACAGAGCTGCCATGGCTCTCACGCAGCCGTCACGTGAGCCTGCGGCTCAGCACAAACAGCCCGGACGCCAGCAACGTCTGGTCACGCGCCTGGCCGACACACCCGGGCGCAAGCAAACAATCAGCCGAGCCAGCGTCGCGCGTTGCGCCAGATCTGCAGCCAGGGGCTGAACTCGCTCGGACTCAGCGAGGTCCAGCTCATCTGGATGTTGCGGAATACGCGCTCGGGGTGGGGCATCATGGCCGTGAAGCGGCCATCGGCCGTGGTCACGGCGGTCAGTCCCCCCGGGCTGCCGTTGGGGTTGTAGGGATAGGCCTCGGTGGCCGCGCCCTGGTTGTCCACGAAGCGCATCGCCGCGATGGCCTTCGCCGCATTGCCGCGATAGGCAAAGTTGGCGTAACCCTCACCATGCGCCACCGCGATCGGCAGGCGGCTGCCCGCCATCCCCTGCAGGAAGAGGCTGGGCGATGCCAGCACCTCCACCATCGACAGCCGGGCCTCGAAGCGCTCGCTGCGGTTGGTTGTGAAACGCGGCCAGTCCTGCGCACCGGGGATGATGTCGGCCAGCTCGGCAAACATCTGGCAGCCGTTGCACACACCCAGACCGAAAGTATCGGGGCGTGCAAAGAAGGCCTGGAACTGCTCGGACAGCACGGGATTGAAGGTGATGGAACGCGCCCAGCCTATGCCGGCACCCAGGGTGTCGCCGTAGCTGAAACCGCCGCAGGCCACCACGCCCTTGAAATCCTGCAGCTTCGCACGGCCGCTCTGCAGGTCCGTCATATGCACGTCGTAGGCGTCGAAGCCGGCCGCGTTGAAGGCATAGGCCATCTCCACATGCGAGTTCACGCCCTGCTCGCGCAGCACGGCCACCCTGGGGCGGTTCTGCAGCAGCGCCGGCGCCAAGCCCTGTGCGGGGTCGAAGGTGAGGTGCACGTGCAGGCCGGGGTCGCTTGATGCGCCGGCGGCGGCGTGTTCCTGGTCGGCACACACGGTGTTGTCGCGCTGCTGGCAGATCTTCCAGCTCACGCTGTCCCAGACCTGGTGCAGGTCGGAAAGCGGGGCCGTGAACACCGCCTTGGCATCGCGCCAGACCTGCAGCTCGCCCACGCCGGCGGTGATGGCGTCGCCCGCGGGGCGCGTCTTGCCGATGACATGGCTGAATTTCGAGAGGCCGTGTTCACGCAGCACGGCCAGCACGGCGTCACGGTCCTCGCTGCGGACCTGCAGCACCACGCCCAGCTCCTCGTTGAACAGGGCCTTGAGCGTGAGCTCGTCGCGGCGGGCGCTGACCTGGCTCGCCCAGTTCTTGCTGTCGCCCGTGTCCATGCGGCTGTCGGAAATGCCATCGCCCTCGGTGACCAGCAGATCCACATTGAGCGCCACACCCACGTGGCCGGCGAAGGCCATCTCGGCCACGGCCGCCAGCAGGCCGCCGTCGCTGCGGTCGTGGTAGGCCAGCAGCCGGCCCTGCGCGCGCAGGGCATTGACGGCGTTCACGAGCTTGACGAGATCCTGCGCATCGTCCAGATCGGGCACGGTATCGCCGGTCTGGCCCAGGGTCTGGGCCAGGATGGAGCCGGCCATGCGGTTCTTGCCGCGGCCCAGGTCCACGAGCAGCAGCGTGGTGTCGGCCTGGTTGTCCAGCTGCGGAGTCAGCGTGCCCCGCACGTCGCCCAGCGTGGCAAAGGCACTGACGATGAGCGAGACCGGCGAGGTGACCTTTTTCTTCTCGCCGCCGTCCTGCCATTGCGTGCGCATGGACAGGCTGTCCTTGCCCACGGGAATCGAGATGCCCAGGGCCGGGCACAGCTCCATGCCCACGGCCTGCACGGTGGCGTAGAGCGCGGCGTCCTCACCGGGCTCGCCACAGGCGGCCATCCAGTTGGCCGAGAGCTTGACGCGCGGCAGCTCGATCGGTGCGGCCAGCAGATTGGTGATGGCCTCGGCCACGGCCATGCGGCCCGAAGCCGGAGCGTCGAGTGCGGCCAGCGGCGTGCGTTCCCCCATGCTCATGGCCTCGCCGGCAAAGCCAGCGTAGTCGGCCAGGGTCACGGCCACATCGGCCACGGGCACCTGCCAGGGGCCGACCATCTGGTCGCGGTGCGTGAGGCCACCGACGGTGCGGTCACCGATGGTGATCAAAAAGCGCTTGGAGGCCACGGTGGGGTGGCTCAGCACGTCGATCACGGCCTTCTGCAGATCGACACCGGTCAGGTCCAGGGGCTTGAAACGGCGCGTGATGGACTGCACGTCGCGGTGCATCTTGGGCGGCTTGCCCAGCAGCACATCCATGGGCATGTCGACCGGGCTTTCCTTCCCCGAATCGACCAGTTCCAGCTGACGCGCCTCGGTCGCCACGCCGACCACGGAAAAGGGGCAGCGCTCGCGCTCGCAGTAGGCCTTGAAGGTCTCCAGCGACTCGGGGGCGATGGCCAGCACATAGCGCTCCTGGCTCTCGTTGCACCAGATTTCCTTGGGCGCCAGGCCACTCTCTTCGAGCGGCACGGCGCGCAGGTCGAAGCGTGCGCCGCGGCCCGCGTCGTTGGTGATCTCGGGGAAGGCGTTGGAGAGGCCGCCCGCACCCACGTCGTGGATGGCGAGGATGGGGTTCTTCTCACCCTGCGACCAGCAGTGGTTGATGACCTCCTGCGCGCGGCGCTCGATCTCGGGGTTGCCGCGCTGCACGGAGTCGAAATCGAGCTCGGCCGCGTTGGTGCCCGTGGCCATGGAGCTGGCCGCGCCGCCCCCCATGCCGATGCGCATGCCCGGACCGCCGAGCTGGATCAGCAGCGTGCCGGCCGGGAACTCGATCTTCTTCGTGAGCCGGGCATCGATGGCGCCGACGCCGCCCGCAATCATGATGGGCTTGTGATAGCCACGCAGCACCGTGTCCCGGTCGCTGCTCACCGTCTGCTCGTACTCGCGGAAATAGCCGGCCAGGTTGGGGCGACCGAACTCGTTGTTGAAAGCCGCACCACCGAGCGGGCCCTCGATCATGATCTGCAGCGGGCTGGCGATGTGCTCGGGCTTGCCGCCCTTCTCATCGGACCAGCCACCCCAGAGTTTGGAAACCGTGAAGCCCGTCAGGCCCGCCTTGGGGCGCGAGCCTCGGCCCGTGGCCCCCTCGTCACGGATCTCGCCGCCGGCACCCGTGGAAGCACCGGGGAAGGGGGAGATGGCCGTCGGGTGGTTGTGCGTCTCGACCTTCATGAGCACGTGGTTCACGGCGGCCGACTTTTCGTAGGCCGGCGAGGCCCCCGCATCCATGCGGGCAATGAAGCGCTCGACCGGCACGCCTTCCATGATGGAAGCGTTGTCCGAATAGGCCACCACCGTGTGCTGGGGGCTGGTCTGGTGGGTGTGGCGGATCATGCCGAACATGCTGCGCGGCTGGCGCACGCCGTCGATCGTGAAGTCCGCGTTGAAGATCTTGTGACGGCAGTGCTCGCTGTTGGCCTGCGCGAACATCATGAGCTCCACATCCGTGGGGTTGCGCTTCAGGTCCTGGAAGGCCTTGACGAGGTAATCGATCTCGTCGTCGGCCAGGGCCAGGCCCCAGGCCGTGTTGGCCTGTTCCAGCGCGCCGCGACCGCCGCCCAGGATGTCCACATCGTCCATGGGCGCGGGATGGAGCTCGGTGAACAGGCTGGCGGCCTCCTCACGGCTGGCGAGCACGCTTTCCGTCATGCGATCGTGCAGCAGCGCGGCCACCTGGCCCAGTTGCGTGGCGTCCAGTGCGGCCTTGCCCAGCAGGCCGGACTTGAGCGTGAGCCGGTATTCAACGACGCGCTCGACCCGGTGCACGGCCAGGCCGCAGTTGTGGGCGATGTCCGTGGCCTTGGAGGCCCAGGGCGAGACCGTGCCCAGGCGCGGCGCCACCACCACCAGCGGGCCTTCGGCCGGGCCGGCATAGGGATCACCGTAGTTCAGCAGTGCGGCGAGCTGGCGCTGCTGTTCGGGCGTGGGGGCGGCCTCGCCCGCGACCAGATGCACGTAGCGCGCAGCGATGCCGGAAATCTTGTCGTGGATGGCCTGCAGGCGGGGCAGGAGTTGCTGGACGCGGAAGGAGCTGAGGGCGCTGCCGCCTTCGTAGGAGGAAATGTGCAGGGTCACGGGGGTGGCCTTGAGGGGGTGTGGACGGACGTCCGGGGAAAGGTGGAATTCTACTTCCTGGGCGTGCGGCATCGGGCGAAGACGGGCAGGAAACGGCCTCCAATGGGATAATCCCGGGCATGACGATCACCTACAAAGACGAAGCGGGCGTTGCGGGCATGCGCGTGGCCTGCCGCCTGGCCTCGGAAGTGCTGGACTACTTGACGCCGCACATCAAACCGGGCATCACCACGCGCGAGATCGACCGCCTGGCCGCCGAGTGCATGAGGAGCCAGGGCACGATCTCGGCCACCCTGGGCTACCAGCCGCCCGGCTACCCGCCCTACCCCGCCTCGCTGTGCACCTCCGTCAACCACGTGGTCTGCCACGGCATCCCCAACGACAAGCCGCTCAAGAAGGGCGACATCGTCAACGTCGACGTCACCGTCATCAAGGACGGCTGGTACGGCGACACCAGCCGCATGTTCATCGTCGGCGAGGCCTCGATTGCCGCCAAGCGCCTCTGCGCCTTGACCTACGAGGCCATGTGGCACGGCATCGTGCAGGTCAAGCCCGGTGCCCGCCTGGGCGACGTGGGCTGGGCGATCCAGAAGTTTGCCGAAAGCAACGGTTTCTCGGTGGTGCGCGAATTCTGCGGCCATGGCATCGGCCAGGTCTTCCACGAAGAGCCGCAGGTGCTGCACTACGGCAAGCCGGGCACCGGGGAGGAACTCAAGCCGGGCATGACCTTCACGATCGAGCCCATGATCAACACCGGCCGGCGCGAGGTGCGCGAGCTCGGCGACGGCTGGACCATCGTGACCAAGGACCACTCGCTCTCGGCCCAATGGGAGCACACGGTGCTGGTCACGCCGACCGGCTACGAGGTGCTGACCCTGTCGGCCGGCAGCCCGCCGCCGCCAGCCTTCGTGCGTGCGGAGCCGGCCCTGGCCTGAAACTTGCTGCCGCCTGTCGCCATGCAAGCGACCACCCCCACCCTGAGAGAACAGTACCGCGCCCGCAAAGCCGAGGCGCTGCAGGCCGTGAGCGGCAGCGGCACCTCCACACGCGGCGTGCATGCCGCGCTGCGGCGGCTGGCCCGCCTGGCCGACGACACGCTCAAGACCCTGTGGCAGCAGGCCGGTTTCGGCCCGGGCCCGACGCTGGCCGCCGTCGGCGGCTTCGGTCGCGGCGAGCTCTTCCCTCATTCCGACATCGACGTGTTGCTGCTGCTGCCCGAAGGCCAGTCGCCGGACGCGGACGAGGCCCTGCGCCAGCGCATCGAGACCTTCATCAGCAGCTGCTGGGATGCCGGGCTGGAGATCGGCTCCAGCGTGCGCACGGTCGACGAATGCCTGGCCGAGGCCGCCAAGGACGTGACGGTGCAGACGGCGCTGCTCGAATCACGCGCCATCTGCGGCAACGCGGCCCTGTTCAAGGACTTCCGCTGGCGCTTCCGCCTGGCCATGGACCCGCGCGCCTTCTTCGTGGCCAAGACGCTGGAGATGCAGCAGCGCCACAGCAAGTTCGAGGACACGCCCTACGCGCTCGAGCCCAACTGCAAGGAGTCGCCCGGTGGCCTGCGCGACCTGCAGATCATCCTCTGGGTGGCCCAGGCGGCCGGTTACGGCAAGAGCTGGGACGAGCTGGCTCGCAACGGCCTGGCCACGCCCTTAGAGGTGCGCCAGCTCAAGCGCAACGAGGCCATGCTGGAACTGATCCGCCTGCGGCTGCATCTGGTCGCAGGCCGTCGCGAAGACCGCCTGGTCTTCGACCTGCAGACCTCGGTAGCGGCCAGCTTCGGCTACAGCTCCGACACGAGTGAAGTCAGGACCAAGGTGCGCGCCAGCGAGTCGCTGATGCGCCACTACTACTGGGCTGCCAAGGCCGTGACCCAGCTCAACCAGATCCTGCTGCTCAACATCGAGGAACGGCTCAACCCGGTCACGCAGGCCCCGCGCGCCATCAACGCGCGCTTTCTCGACAAATCAGGACTGATCGAGGTCGCCAGCGACGACCTCTACCAGCGCGAGCCGCACGCCATCCTGGAGACCTTCCTCGTCTACCAGACCACCGAAGGCGCCAAGGGCCTTTCGGCGCGTACCCTGCGCGCGCTCTACAACGCGCGCGGCCTGATGACGGCGAGCTTCCGCAGCGACCCGGTCAACCGCCAGACCTTCATGGCCATCCTGCAGCAGCCGCGCGGCATCACCCACGCCATGCGCCTGATGAACCAGACCTCCGTGCTGGGCCGCTACCTCTGGATCTTCCGTCGCATCGTCGGCCAGATGCAGCACGACCTGTTCCACGTCTACACGGTGGACCAGCACATCCTCATGGTGCTGCGCAATGTGCGCCGCTTCTTCATGGCGGAGCACGTGCACGAATATCCCTTCTGCTCGCAGCTGGCCGCCGGCTGGGACAAGCCCTGGATCCTCTACGCCGCCGCCCTCTTCCACGACATCGCCAAGGGCCGCGGCGGCGATCACTCCGACCTGGGCGCCGAGGAGGTGCGGCGTTTCGCCCGTCAGCATGGCATTGCGCGTGAAGACGCCCAGCTGATCGAGTTCCTCGTCAAGGAACACCTCTCAATGAGCCGCATCGCGCAGAAGTCCGACCTCAGCGACCCGGACGTGATCCAGGCCTTCGCCAAGCAGGTGGGCAACGAGCGCTACCTCACGGCGCTCTACCTGCTGACGGTCGCCGACATCCGTGGCACCAGCCCCAAGGTCTGGAACGCCTGGAAGGGCAAGCTGCTCGAAGACCTGTACCGCTACACGCTGCGCGCGCTCGGCGGCCATGCGCCCTCGCCCGATGCCGAGGTGGAGGCGCACAAGCGCGAGGCCCTGGTCAAGCTGGCCCTGCACAGCCTGCCGCATGAGGCGCAGAAAAAGCTCTGGGACACGCTGGACGTGAGCTACTTCATGCGCCACGACGCGGACGACATCGCCTGGCACACGCGCCACCTCTCGCGCCACGTGGGCACCACGCAGCCCATCGTGCGGGCGCGCCGCTCGCCCGTGGGCGAAGGCCTGCAGGTGCTGGTCTACACCGCCGACCAGCCCGACCTCTTTGCACGCATCTGCGGCTACTTCGACCACGGCGACTTCAGCATCCTGGACGCGCGCATCCATACGGCCCGCAATGGCTATGCCCTCGACACCTTCCAGGTCGTCACCACCGACCTGCAGGACCATTACCGTGAGATGACGGCCATGGTCGAGGCCGAACTGGCGCGTGCCATCGCCGAAGGGGGCCCCCTGCCCGAGCCCAGCCGCGGCCGGCTCTCGCGCCGGGTCAAGAGCTTCCCTGTCACGCCCCGCGTCACGCTCAAGCCGGACGAGAAGGCCCAGCGCTGGCTGCTCAGCATCTCGGCCAGCGACCAGGCCGGCCTGCTCTACAAGGTGGCGCGCGTGCTGGCCCGCCACCGCATCAATCTGCAGCTGGCCAAGGTCAACACCCTGGGCGAGCGCGTGGACGACGTCTTCCTGGTCGACGGCCCCGAGCTGCAGAACAACCGCGCCCAGATCGCCATCGAGACCGAGCTGCTGGGCGTGCTCGCGTCCTGAGCGCGGGCGGCCAGCCCGCCCCCGTTTCCCCGCTTGACAGACCTCCGGGGCCACGTGCGATAGTGTGACTGCGGCACCTTGCCCGCAGCACATAACGACACCAAGGAGACTTCCATGCAGCACGCTCTATCGCGCAGGCTGGTCCTGCTCGCACTTCCTCTGGGCCTGGCCGCCTGCGCGAGCTGGCCAGGCTCCGGATGGGTCACGCTGATCGACGGGGAGCGCGGCCTGGACAACTGGAATCGCATCGGCGACGCCAACTGGCAAG
>JAIERT010000147.1 GCA_019746735.1 Burkholderiaceae bacterium
GGGGCCACCTTGTTGAAGCCCAGCTTCTGGTCGTCGTAGGGGCCGACGAACTCGGTCGCGTCCAGCGTGCCCTTCTCCAGCGCCTGGTAGACCTCACCGGCCGGCATGTTCTGGGCCACCACGCCCAGCTTGGCCATGGTCTCGCCGAACAGGCCGCCACCCAGACGCATCTTCAGGCCCTTGAGGTCCTTGACGCTCTTGATCTCCTTGCGGTACCAGCCGCCCATCTGGGTGCCGGTGTTGCCGGCGCTGGCGCTCTTGATGTTGTACTGGTCGAAGAAGGCGTCCATCAGCTTGCGGCCGTTGCCGTGCTCCATCCAGGCGTCCATCTGGCGCGCGCTCAGGCCGAAGGGCACGGCGCAGCCGAAGGCGAAGATGGGGCTCTTGCCCGTGAAGTAGTAGGGCGCGGTCTGGGCCATCTCGATGGTGCTGTTCTGCAGCGCGTCCACCACGCCGAAGGCGGGCATCAGTTCACCGGCCGGGTGCACGGAGACTTCGAACTTGCCGCCGGACAGGGCCTTGACGGTCTGCGAGAACTTCTCGGCGCTGCCGAAGATGGTGTCCAGCGACTTGGGGAAGCTGGAGGCCAGACGCCAGCGCACGGTAGCCTGGGCGTGAACGGCGGGGGCGACGCCGGCCGCGAGAACACCGGCGATACCGGCCTGCTTGATGAGGGAACGACGATCCATTGTCCAAGACTCCTTTGGTGATTCATATCCATCCCGCGCCCTCGGGCGACGGGAAGCCTGCAAGTGTAGCCTCTCGCGCCCGGCCGCCCTGCATGCCCCTCGGCACCAGCGCGGTCGGCCCGGGCTTTTGGGGTACCATTCAACGCGACCCGGGGGCGCCGCAGGGCTTGATGCCCAGCCTGCGCTCCCGGCAACTCACCACCCCGGGCGTCCGATGACCACCGTCGTTTTCGCAGATCTGGTCGGCAGCACCAGCCTTTTCGAACAACTGGGAGACGAAGCAGCGTCCCGGTTCGTCTCCCAGCTCGTGGGCAGGCTCAGCGAGGTGTTCGGCGAGCACCAGGGCCGCGTCGTCAAGGTGCTCGGCGATGGCCTCTTCGTGGTCTTCGAGCAGGAGGGCCAGGCCCTGGCGGCCTGCATCCACGTCCAGAACCATCTGCGGGACCATCCGGTGCGCCCGGGCGGCAGCGGCGCGCCGGTGGAGCTGCAGATCGGCATCGACAGTGGCGAGGTGGTGGAGATCGAAGGCGACTGCTTCGGCGACACCGTCAACTCCGCCGCCCGGCTGGCCGACCTGGCCGGGGCCTCGCAGATCCTCACGACCCAGAGCGTCTGGGACGCCGTCTTCCCCGTGCAGCGCGCCGCGCTGCGCAGCATGGGCCCCATGTACCTGCGCGGCAAGACCGAATCCAGCCACGTCTATCGCGTCGAATGGCAGGCCGGCCAGGATGGCGAGGCCACCATGATCGGGCGACCGGCCGTGCTGCCCCAGGGCGTGGAATGGCTGGAGCTGAGCTTCGGTGAACACCAGCTGCGCCTGGACGCCAAGACCGGCAAGGTCTCGCTGGGCCGGGCCACTGACGCCGCGCTGCAGGTCAACGACCCGCGCGTCTCGCGCCTGCACGCCACGCTGGAGTGGCGCGGCGGCCAGTTCGTGGTGAGCGACGCCTCGAGCTTCGGCACCTGGGTCTATCTGGGCAACCAGAGCGAGGCCATCGTGCTGCGGCGCACCGAATGTGCGCTGGTGGGCAGCGGCACCATCGTGCCGGGCTGCGCCCGCGTGGACGAGAACGCGCCGCTGATCGCGTTTGCGGTCAAGACCCGGGGCGGCAGCGCATGAGCCGTCAGAAACTCGGACGCTATGAACTGGTCCGGGTGCTGGGCAAGGGCGCCATGGGCCTGGTCTACGAAGGGCGCGACCCCAATCTGGACCGGCGCGTGGCCATCAAGACCATCAAGGTCGAGAACCTCACGGACGAGGAAGCGGCCGAGTACGAGATCCGCTTCCGCACTGAGGCACGCTCCGCGGCACGGCTGCAGCACCCGCACATCGTCAGCGTCTACGATTCCGACCGCGACGGCGACATCGCCTACCTGGTGATGGAGTTCATCCAGGGCCAGGACCTCAAGCACCACCTCGACCACGGCCAGCGCTACACGCTGCGCCAGGCCGTGAGCATCATGAGCGACCTGCTGGCCGCGCTGGACTACGCGCACCAGCAGGGCGTGGTGCACCGCGACATCAAGCCGGCCAATCTGCTGCTCGAAGCCGACGGCCGCGTCAAGCTCACCGACTTCGGCGTCGCGCGCATCCAGGACTCGGGCGAGGCCACGCGCACCAAGGGCACCATGGTGGGCACGCTGAAGTACATGTCGCCCGAGCAGGTGCACGGCCTGCCCATCGACGCGCGCTCGGACCTGTTCTCGGCCGGCATCGTGCTCTACCAGCTGCTGACCGGCACCCGCCCCTTTGACGGCACGGGCGACTACGACATCATCCAGAAGATCATCGGGCAGGCGCCGCCGCCGCCGACCCACCTCAACCCGCAGCTGCCTGCGGCCATCGACGAGGTGATCACGCAGGCCCTGGCCAAGTCGCGCGAGGACCGCTACGCCAGCGCACAGGCCTTCAGCGCCGCCTTGCAGGCCGCCGCCGGCCTGGCCGCCGACCCCACCATCACCCCGCCGCGCAGCAGTGCGCGCACCCCCGAGAGCTCGACCTGGACCTCGACCATGATCAAGGGCGAGTCGCTGGTCAGCACGAGCTCGGGCACATCGGGCAGCGTCGCCGGCCTGCCCGGCTCGACCGTCACGCAGGAGGTCGAGCTGCTCTACTGGAAGGAGATCAAGGACTCGGTGGAGATCGAGGACTTCCGGGAATTCCTGCTCAAGTTCCCCACCGGCATCTACGCCGACCTGGCGCGGCGGCGCATCAAGCGCCTGCAGCACCCCGACGGGGAGCCTGGCGGCTCACGTTCGGGCACGGGCACACGCCTGAGCGTGGCCACGCCCTCGCGCCCGGACGACCCGACGATGAAGATCGCCCCGGCCTCGCCGCCGGTTGTGGCGCCGGATGAGGAGGCCACGCGCATGCTGCCCCCACGCAGCGCCCAGGCGGCTGAGGCCGCGTCGGCTGAGACGGCCACCGCCGCCGGGTCGCGGCATCGCCGCCCGGTCTGGATGCTGGGCGCCGCCGCCACTGTGGTGCTGGCTCTGGGGGGCATCTATCTGGGCAGCGCGGGCTCGCCGGCCACCGCGCCCGCAAGCACCACTGCGCCCGGCACGACCGGCAGCGCGGCACCCCGCGCGGAGGGCGCCAAAGACACCGCCGCGTCCACCCGTCAGGCCAAGCCGGTGCCGCCCGCCAAGGTCAAGCCCGCGACGACAGCCGAGTCTGCGTCTCCCCCTGCCCAGGCCTCGTCACCGGCGGCTGGCCCGCTGCTGGTGCCCCCGCCCAAGCCGGCGGTGACGCCGGGCGAGCCTCGCGCTGCGAGCCGGGCCGGGACGGCCGGCCAGGACCCGAAAAAAGCCTGTGAGGGGCGCGTGCTGTTCAGCTACCTGAACTGCGTGAAGGAACAGTGCGCCAAGCCGGGCTTTGCGCAACACCCCGCCTGCGTGGAGCACCGCGAGATGGAGCAGCGCAGCACCCAGCCCTCGCTGTAAGGCGCCGCTGGACGGGAGCCGCCCGATCCGGCCGACAGCTCAGCCGACGACTTTGAGTGCGGGCTTGCCCTGGGCGCAGAGGGCGGGGTAGCGCTGCTCGATGGCCATCTGGATGCCAGCCGCGTCCAGCCCCTGCAGGGCCAGCAGCTTCGCGGGGTCACCGTGCTCGATGAAGACATCGGGCAGGCCCAGCTGCAGCACGGGCTTGAGCACGCCGGCAGCCTGCAGCGCTTCGAGCACCGCACTGCCTGCGCCGCCCATGATGGCGCCCTCTTCCACCGTGACCAGGGCCTCGTGCGTGGCCGCCACCTGGCGCAGCAGCTCGGTGTCCAGCGGCTTGGCCCAGCGCATATTCACCACGGTGGCGCCGAGCTTCTCGGCGGCGGCCAGTGCGGGATGCAGCAGCGTGCCGAAGGCCAGGATCGCGATCCCCTTGCCTTCACGGCGTACCTCGCCCTTGCCGTAGGGCAGGCCCGCAAGACCGGCCTCGGTGGCCACGCCCACACCGGCACCACGCGGGTAGCGCACGGCCACGGGGTGGTTCTGCTCGAACGCCGTGCTCAGCAGCTGGCGGCATTCGCGCTCATCGGCCGGGCAGGCCACGGCCATGTTGGGGATGCAGCGCAGATAGGGGATGTCGTAGTTGCCCGCGTGCGTGGCGCCGTCGGCGCCCACGAGACCCGCACGGTCGAGCGCGAAGACCACGGGCAGGTTCTGCAGCGCCACGTCGTGGATGAGCTGGTCGTAGCCGCGCTGCAGGAAGGTGGAGTAGATCGCCACCACGGGCTTGAGGCCTTCGCAGGCCATACCGGCGGCCAGCGTGACGGCGTGCTGCTCGGCGATGCCCACGTCGTAGTAGCGGCCGGGAAAGCGCTGGTGAAACTCGACCATGCCCGAGCCCTCGCGCATGGCCGGCGTGATGCCGACCAGACGCGGGTCATGGTCGGCCATGTCGCAGAGCCAGTGCCCGAAGACCTGGGTGAAGGTCTGCTTGGGCGGAGTCGCCGGTTTGACCAGGCCCACGGCCGGATCGAACTTGCCCGGGCCGTGGTAGGCCACGGGATCAGCCTCGGCTAGCTTGTAGCCCTGGCCCTTCTTGGTGACCACATGCAGGAACTGCGGGCCCTGCAGATGCCGGATGTTCTCCAGCGTGGGGATCAAAGAATCGAGGTCGTGGCCATCGATGGGGCCGATGTAGTTGAAGCCGAACTTCTCGAAGAGGGTCGCCGGCACCACCATGCCCTTGGCATGTTCCTCGAAGCGCTTGGCCAGCTCGAACAGCGGCGGCGCCCCCTTGAGCACGGTCTTGCCCACGTTCTTGGCGGCGGCGTAGAAGCGCCCGCTCATGAGCTGCGCAAGGTAGCGGTTGAGCGCGCCCACCGGCGGGCTGATGGACATGTCGTTGTCGTTGAGGATGACCAGCAGGCGGCAGTCCTCGACACCGCCATGGTTCAGCGCCTCGAAGGCCATGCCGGCCGTCATGGCGCCGTCGCCGATCACGGCGATCGCATGACGGTCCTCGCCCTTCTGGCGCGCGGCCAGGGCCATGCCGAGCGCGGCCGAGATCGAGGTGCTGCTGTGGGCGGTGCCGAAGGCGTCGTACACGCTCTCGCTGCGCTGGGGGAAGCCGCTGATGCCGCCCAGCTGGCGCAGCGTGCCCATGCGCTCACGACGGCCCGTGAGGATCTTGTGCGGATAGGTCTGGTGGCCCACGTCCCACACCAGGCGATCCTGCGGGGTATTGAAGACATAGTGCAGCGCCACCGTGAGCTCCACGGTGCCGAGGTTGGAGCTCAGGTGCCCGCCCGTCCGGGAGACGCTTTCGAGCACATAGGCGCGCAGCTCATCGGCCAGGGCGCCGAGCTGGGCGCGCGGCAGCTGGCGCAGATCGGCCGGGTCGTTGATGGTCTGCAGCAGGGGATAGGAAGCAGTCGTCATGCTCAACTCGGTCAGCTTGCGCGGTGGATCACCATGTCGGCCAGCGCACGCAGGGCACGTGTGTCGCTCAGGCCGCTGGCATCGAGCGCGGCCAGGGCCTGGGCGTGCAGCTCCTGCGCGTACACGCGCGAGCGCTCGAGGCCGAGGATGGAGACATAGGTGGGCTTGTGCTGCTCGGCGTCCTTGCCGGCGGTCTTGCCCAGGGTGGCGGAATCGGCGGTGACGTCGAGGATGTCGTCCACTACCTGGAAGGCCAGGCCGAGCGCGGCGCCGTAATCGGACAGCGCCGCCTGCTCGGCCCCGCTGAGCTCGCCGCAGGCCGCACCCATGAGCACGCTGCCCTGCAGCAGCGCACCGGTCTTGCAGCGGTGCATCTGGCGCAACTGCTCCTCGTCGAGTTTCAGGCCCACGCTGGCCAGATCGATGGCCTGGCCACCGGCCATGCCGGCGCTGCCCGCGGCGTGTGCAAGCAGTCGGCACAGGCGGGCCTGCATGGCCTCGGGCAGGCCCTCGTCGGCAGGCACCAGCAGCTCAAAGGCCAGGGCCTGCAACGCGTCGCCCGCGAGCAGGGCACCGGCCTCGCCAAATTTCACATGCACCGTGGGCTTGCCCCGGCGCAGCACATCGTTGTCCATGCAGGGCATGTCATCGTGCACCAGGGAATAGGCGTGGATCAGCTCCACGGCGCAAGCCGCACGCAGCGCGGCACGCGCGTTGCCCCCCACGGCTTCGCTGGCGGCCAGCACCAGCAGCGGGCGCAGACGCTTGCCGCCGTCGAGCACGGCATAGCGCATGGCCTCACCCAGGTCCGCAGGCGCATCGACGCCGACCCAGGACTCGAGCGCGCGCTCGACACGTGCGAGGCGCTCGTCCATCCAGGCGCGCAGATCCAGGGATTGCAGAGTCACTCGGGCGTCCATGTCTTGAGCATGCCTTCGTCGAGCACCTTGATCTGACCATCGACGGCCTCGAGCCGGTCGCGGCAGTAGCGCAGCAGTTCGGCGCCTCGGGCATAGCCGGCCTGCAGCTGATCCAGCGGCAGCTCACCCGCCTCGAGCCGCGCCACGAGCTGCTCGAGTTCCTGCACGGCCGCCTCGTAGCTGGCGGGCGTACCGGGTGCGGCGGATGAAGAAGCGGCCTTGGGCATGAAGGGATTCAGTTCGTGAAACGGCTATTTTAGGCGCAGGGCTCGTGCCCACGCGCCGACCAGCGCTACCGGCCCGCACAAATTCACCGCAGCAGGGCCTGAGGCAATGGCCCCGGGGTACAATCGCCGGTCTTCTTGGCCCGTGGCATCGTCCCAGGCCTGTTCATGTCCATGCGCCTCTGGGCGTACCTCCCTGTGGGGAGCTTTAGGTCAGGTCACCCATGTCTGATTTAAGTCTTCAACTGCAGCAGGCGCACAGCCAATTACCCGTCAGCAGCTATTTCGACGAGGCGCTGTTCCAGCGTGAGCTGGACCTCCTGTTCAAACGCGGCCCGCGCTACGTGGGCCACACGGCCAGCGTGCCCGAGATCGGCGACTATCACACCCTGCCCCAGGAGCAGGGTGGGCGGGCGCTCGTGCACACGCCCGAGGGCGTGCAGCTGATCTCCAACGTCTGCCGCCATCGTCAGGCCCTGATGCTGCAGGGTCGCGGTTCGCTGAACCACACGCAGAAAGGCAGTGCCGGCGGCAACATCGTCTGCCCCCTGCATCGCTGGACCTATGCGTCCACGGGCGAGCTCATCGGTGCGCCGCATTTCGCGCAGGACCCCTGCCTCAACCTCAAGAACTACAAGCTGCGCGAATGGAACGGCCTGCTGTTCGAGGACAACGGCCGCGACATCGGCGCCGACCTGGCGGGCATGGGCCCGCGCGCCCAGCTCGACTTCAGCGGCTTCACGCTGGACCGGGTAGAACTGCACGAGTGCAACTACAACTGGAAGACCTTCATCGAGGTCTACCTCGAGGACTACCACGTCGGCCCCTTCCATCCGGGCCTGGGCCACTTCGTGACCTGCGAGGACCTGAACTGGGAGTTCAAGGAGCACTACTCGGTGCAGACCGTGGGCGTGTCCGAGGCCTTCGAGCGCCCGGGCTCGCCGGTCTACCGGCGTTGGCATGACGCGCTGCTCAAGTACCGCAACGGCCAGAAGCCCGAGCGCGGTGCGATCTGGCTGACCTACTACCCGCACATCATGGTCGAGTGGTACCCGCACGTGCTCACCGTCTCGACGCTGCATCCCGTCAGCGTGGACAAGACGCTGAACATGGTGGAGTTCTACTACCCCGAAGAGATCACCGCCTTCGAGCGCGAGTTCGTCGAGGCCCAGCAGGCCGCCTACATGGAAACCTGCATCGAGGACGACGAGATCGCCGAGCGCATGGACGCGGGGCGCAAGATCCTGCTGGCGCGTGGCGACAACGAGGTCGGGCCGTACCAGAGCCCCATGGAGGATGGCATGCAGCATTTCCATGAGTGGTATCGGAAGCAGATGTCGCTCTGATTTTCCTTTCTGTTGCCCCGCCATGTTTTTCCCTGACGGGGCACCTAACTACCCCCTACTCACCCCCCCGCCCCTCTCTGCCCCCCGCCGGGGGCAAAGAGGGGAGCCAGGATTTTGTTTCTGGTCTCCGGCCGCGCTTCTATGGCGCGTGAGGTCGCGCGGCATGTTCGCGTGCCTCGACCCGCACGCGAACGGTCGTAGAGAACTCGCGCCGACCAGCACACTGCGACTGGCGGCTGCGCCAGCCAGCAACGAAACCCGTCTCGCGAACAGCAGGCCGCGCAGCGGCCGCTGTCAGGGGCGTCGCGAAGCCTTGCCCTTTACTACGACCCCAGGCCAGAAATCTCGGTTCCCCCACCACGGTGGCGACGCTTCGTGCCGTAGAAGCCTGTCCAAAAAGCCAGAAGCAAAATCCAGGCTCCCTTCTCTGCCCCCGGCGGGGGGCAGAGAAGGGCGGGGGGATGAGTGGGGGGTAGTTAAAAGCCTCCCCAGAGAAAGCACAAAGACAACGCAAGAAGCAGTCGAAAAGAAAAGGGGGAATTACTGAATGCAAGCCCTCTGGATGGTCCTCGGCGCGTTCTTCTTCGCCACCATGGGCGTGGCGGTGAAGTACGCCTCGGCGTCCTTCAACACCTTCGAGCTCGTCTTCTACCGCGGCCTGATCAGCATCGCCTTCCTGGGCCTGGTGCTGCGCAACCGCGGCATCCAGCTGCGCACCGCCGTGCCCTTCATGCATGTCTGGCGCAGCATCGTGGGCGCGGCCTCGCTCACCGCCTGGTTCTATGCCATCGCCTGGCTGCCGCTGGCCACGGCCATGACGCTCAACTACATGAGCGGCATCTGGGTCTCGGCCTTCATCGTGGGCGGGGCCCTGCTCTACGGCAAGAACGAGCGCAACGGGCCGCTGCTGGGCACGGTGCTGCTGGGTTTTGCGGGCGTGGTGCTCACGCTGCGCCCTACCATCGACCAGAACCAGCTCTTCGCCGGCCTGATCGGCCTGCTCTCGGGCATGAGCGCCTCGCTGGCCTATCTGCAGGTCACGGCCCTCGCGCGTGCCGGCGAGCCGGAGGGACGCACGGTGTTCTATTTCGCGGTCGGCACGGCGGTCACCGGCCTGCTGGGCATCCTCTGGACCGGCTTCACGCCCTGGGAGCAGATCCACTGGCAGGCCGCCATCTGGCTGCTGCCCATCGGCATCCTGGCCTCGCTGGGCCAGTGGTGCATGACGCGTGCCTACAGCCGCGGACAGACCCTCGTGGTCGCCAGCCTGCAATACTCGGGCATCGCCTTCGCCGCCTTCTACAGCCTGCTGCTCTTCGGTGACGACATGCCGCTGTCGGCCTGGCTGGGCATTGCCCTGATCGTGGCCAGCGGCGTGACCGCGACCTTCCTGCGCCAACGTGCGATACCCAACACCCCTGCCGAGGAGCATTGACATGGCCTACACCACCCTGATCAGCGCCGAACAGCTCAAGCACCTGGTGCACGACCACCAGCCCCTGATGATCTTCGACTGCAGCTTCGAGCTCATGAAACCGGCCGAGGGCGACCAGCAATACGAGCGCGTGCACATCGCCGGCGCGGTACGCGCCAACCTGGACAAGCACCTGAGCGCCAAGAACAAGGACCAGGCCGTCAACGGCGGCCGCCACCCCCTGCCCCGGCCCGAGGTCTTCGCGGCCTGGCTGGCCAGCGTGGGCTTTCAGCGCGACATGCAGGCCGTGGTCTACGACCGCCAGGGCGCCAACTACTGCGGGCGCCTGTGGTGGATGCTCAAGTGGATCGGTCACGAGAACGTGGCCGTGCTCGACGGCGGCCTGCCGGCCTGGGAGGCCGTCAACGGCCCGGTGGCCACCGGGCCCGACCAGCCACGCGTGCCCTCGACCTTCAAGGCGGGCGCACCGCTGGCGCGACTGGCCCATACCGAGGACGTGCTCAAGCACCTGGCGCTGCCCGACCAGACCCTGATCGATGCCCGGGCTCCCGCACGCTACCGCGGTGAGATCGAGCCCCTGGATCCCGTGGCCGGCCATATTCCCGGCGCGCTCAACCGCCCCTTCGGTGAAAACCTCGGCCCCGACGGCAAGTTCAAGGCACCCGAGCAGCTCAAGGCCGAGTTCGAGGCCCTGCTCGGTGAGCGCCGCGCCTCCACCGTGGTGCACCACTGCGGCAGCGGCGTGAGCGCCCTGCCCAATCTGCTGGCCATGGAAATCGCGGGCCTGGGCCGCGGCGCGCTCTATGCCGGCAGCTGGAGCGAGTGGTGTGCCAACCCTGACCGACCCGTGGCCACGGGCTGAGGAGGCCCCCGACATGAAGCCGTGCGTCCGCGCGAACCGGCGATCGCCCCGCGGACACCTGCTGCCAGCCCTGCTGGCCGCCGTCTTGCTGAGCGGCTGCGTCATCGTGCCGGTGGGGCTGTTCACGGCCGAGCCCTTTCCCATCGACGTTCGGCAGCAGCTCGCCCCTGGCCTGGCCGATCGGGACCGGGTGCGCCTGCTGCTGGGTCCGCCGACGGCGCACAAGGCCGGTGGCCGTTACTGGTTCTACGCGCGCTCACGCACCACCTGGGGCGTCATCGCCGGCACGTCCAGTGCGGCCTTCTCGGAAGATCATTGGCTGGCGGTGGAGTTCGACGACGCCCATCGCGTCGTCTTCATCGAGCACAGCGACCACCCGGACCATTGCCTCTCCAACGGCATCTGCATGCTGGGGGGCCTGTTCGGCCAACCGCCGTCCGACGCCGTCCTATCGGCCCCGAGCGTGTGGGACCTGGCAGCCAGGCGTCATGAGCCCGGCCCCGAGACCTGTGACCTCTATCTGTTCATCGACAAGCTGCCCTGGCCCTACCGACTGGTGACGACACGGTTCTCGGTCAACGGGCAGGTGCTGGGCCGGATCAACGACCAGGCCTATCTCTTCCTGACCCATGCCCGCGGCCCGCTCCACATCGGCGCCGACGCGCTGCAGGCGGACCTGCACTGCGAAGGCGGCAGGAAACTCTACGTCCAAGCCATCGTGGCACGACACGGCGCCGCGGAAATCGGGCAGACTCTGGGCCTGGTGGACGAAACGGACGCCACAACCGCCTTGCAGGCTCGCAAGCTGGCGCTCGCCGATTGACATCCCTGACCCCGCCACGGCCAACGCAAGATGAATCCCCGCATCTCCGTCATCACCCTGGGCGTCGAGGACCTGGAGCGCGCACTGCGCTTCTACCGTGATGGCCTGGGCTTCGCCACCGCGGGCGTCGTCGGCACCGAGTTCGAGCACGGCGCCGTCGTCTTCATCGACCTGCAGCACGGCCTCAAGCTCGCACTGTGGCCGCGCGGCAGCCTGGCGCGCGACAGCGGGCTGCCGCTGACACCGCCCTGCCCCACCGGACTTTCACTGGGTCACAACGTGGCCTCGCGCACCGAGGTGGACACCGTGATGCAGAAAGCAGCCCATGCGGGCGCGACCATCGTCAAGCCCGCGCAGATGACTTTCTGGGGCGGTTATGCGGGCTACTTCCAGGACCCGGACCAGCACCTCTGGGAAGTGGTCTGGAACCCGGCCTGGACGCCGGAGGCGGATTAGCGACCGATGCGATCGGAGCCCGGGCCATCGACCTGGCGCGACTCCACGTCGATCACATCATCGGCCTGCGGTGTCGGCGCGCTGGCGCCGCCGCGGTAGAAGCGCTCCCACTGTGCCTTGCGCAATACGGTGAACACCAGGGGCTGCACAGGCCGGCCCGTGAGCTTGGCCCAGACCGCACGCAGGCCCCACCAGGCCAGCAGCAGCAAGGCGGCCGCCAGCAGGCTGAGCAGGAAGACCAGGCCCATGAGCAGCAGCACGGTGCGCAGCAGGAAGCCGAAAAGCGTCTTGAGCATCTTGTCCAGGTTCATCGTGGTCAGGTGGGCCCGAAGGGCGCGCTTGCAAGGGGCCCCAGCATTTCTTTACACGGCCGAGCCGGCGAGCAACAGCCCCAGCGCGCGGCCCTGCACGAGCTGCAGGCCCTGCTGCTTCGCATAGTCTGCAGCCGCCTCGGACACCGGCGCCAGACAGAGGTAGACGCCACGCGCGCCTTCACGCTCACAGGCAGCCTGCAGGGCCTTGAGTGTCTCGACACCGTGGTTCACGGCCTTCCAGCGCCGGCAGCTCAGCAGGCTGCGCTGGCCCGCGCGCTCGATGCGCAGGTCCGCCCCCTCGCTCTCCAGCCGTGTGACGGCATAGCCCGCAGTGGTGTAGACCTGCGCCAGCGCCGCGGAAAAGTCGCGCCAGTTCATCGCGCCCGCACGCTCCAGCGCCGCATCGACCTGCGCCGCGCCGGGCGCCTGCCACTGGCGCCAGGCCGCGACGGCCGCCACGACCACGAAGGGGAAGGTGCCCAGCATCACCACCACCGCATAGTCCTGCGGCAGCAGGGCGAAGGCCGCGAGGGACATGAGCACCGAGATCAGCAGGCTGATCCACCAGGGCGAGCGCAGCAGCACTGCGAACAGCGAGCGCTCGTTCATCTTGAAACTGAAAGCCATGATGCGTGTGGTTCTGCCTCTAGTGCGTATGTGCCAGGTTGCCGATCAGCAGCACCAGGACGATGCCCGACATCAGCCAGGCGATCTGCGTCAGCGTCTCGCGCAGGGCCAGGCGCTTCTGCAGCTGGGGAATCAGGTCGGCCAGGGCCACGTAGATGAAGCTGGCAGAGGCGATCACGAGGAAGAAGGTCAGGTAGTCGCGCAGCAGGTCGACCAGCCACCAGCCCACCAGACCGCCCAGGGCCGTGATGGCGCCGGCCAGTGTGACCTTGAGCAGCGCCGCCTTGCGCGTGCCGCTGGCGGCACGCAGCACGGCCAGGTCGCCCATGTGGTGCGGCACCTCGTGGGCCAGCACGGCCAGGGCGGCGATGAAACCGAGCTTGAGGTCGGCCATGAAGGCCGAGGCGATCAGGATGCCATCGCCAAAGCAGTGCACGCTGTCGCCCACCAGCACCGACCAGCCGCCCGAGACGGGCGGGTGATGGTGGCCGTGACCGTGGTGATGATCGTGCCCTGCAGGGGCGTGAGCGCCCTCGTCCGCGTTGTGGTGGTGCTCATGGCCGTGGTGCCAGAGCTCTGCCTTGTCGAGCAGGAAGAAGAAGACGACGCTGATCAGCAGCGTCAGGAAGAGCTCATGGGCGCCGAACTCGCTTTCGAAGGCTTCGGGCAGCAGATGCAGGAAGGCTGTGCCCAGCAGCGCCCCGGCGGCCAGGCTGAGCATGTGCTGGGTGTAGCGTGCCAGCACACCGAAGCTCAGGGCCGCGGCCAGCCAGACGCTGCCGATGCCGGCCGCCAGCGTGCCGAGGAGGATGGCAAGAAGAGTCATGGCTTTGATTCTCTCAGAGCTGTCAAGCTGCTGAAAAAGCCGGCAGGCATGAAAAAGGCCGCCCGCAGGCGGCCCGATACCTGTCACCGCGCTCAGACGCCGTGCTTTCGGAACCATTCAAGACAGCGCTTCCAGCCGTCCTCGGCCGCTTCCTTGCGGTAGCTCGGGCGGTAGTCGGCGTGGAAGGCATGCGGCGCGTCCTTGTAGACCACGAACTGCGAGGCCTTGCTGTTGGCGTTGCCCGCGGCCAGCGCGGCCTTCATCTTCTCCACGCCATCCAGCGGAATACCGGTGTCGGCCTCGCCGTACAGGCCCAGTACCGGGCCGTTGAGCTGGCCGGCCACGTCGATCGGATTCTTCGGGGTGAGCTCGTTCTGCGCCCCGACGATGCGACCATACCAGGCCACACCGGCCTTGATGGACTTGCTGTGCGCGGTGTAGAGCCAGGTCTGGCGGCCGCCCCAGCAGAAGCCCGTGACCCCCACGCGCTGCAGGTCACCGCCATTGGCACCGGCCCAGGCAAGGGTCGCATCCAGGTCGCCCAGCACCTGGGCGTCCGGCACCTTGGAGATCACCTCCGCGATGAGCTTGGCCATCTCGCCATAGCTCTGCGCATCGCCCTGGCGCACGAAGAGCTCGGGAGCGATGGCCAGATAGCCCTCGCGCGCGAAGCGGTGCGTGATGTCGGCGATGTGCTCGTGCACCCCGAAGATCTCGGACAGCACCAGCACCACGGGCAGCTTCGTCTTGCCCGCCGGCATGGCACGGTAGGCCGGCATCTTGTAGCCCCGGACGTCGATCGTCACCTCGCCCACGGTCAGGCCCGTGGTCGGCGTCTTGATCGCCGTCTGCGCCACGATGGGCAGGGCCGCGGCGGCGAAGCCCACGCCCAGGGCACTCTTGAGCGCGGTGCGGCGCGTGGCGCCGGCTTCGCTGCTCTGGCCCGGCAGCAGGGCCTTGAATTCGTTTTCCAGGTCACGGTTGATCATCAGAGACTCCTCATCGTTGCGAACAGGCCCTAGTCTAGGGTGAGTCCGATGGGCCGGCACCGCGGCGGCGCGATCCCCCACACCGCATGGCCCGATAATCCAGCATGTCCACTGCCTTCAACACCCTGCCCCTGAGCCCTGCGATGCTGGAGAACCTCCAGCAGCTGGGCTACAGCGCGATGACGCCGATCCAGGCGGCCAGCCTGCCCCCTGCGCTGCTGGGCAAGGACCTGATCGCCCAGGCCCAGACCGGCAGCGGCAAGACCGCTGCCTTCGCCCTGGTGCTGCTGAGCAACCTCAACCCGCGGCGTTTTGCCGTGCAGTCCCTGGTGCTCTGCCCCACGCGCGAGCTGGCCGACCAGGTGACGGTGGAATTGCGCCGCCTGGCGCGCGCGCAGGACAACGTCAAGATCGTCACCCTCTGCGGCGGCGTGCCGCTGCGCATGCAGAGCGCCAGCCTGGAGCACGGCGCCCACATCGTGGTGGGTACGCCGGGCCGCATCCTGGACCACCTGCAGCGCGGCACGCTGGACCTCGCGGCCCTCAACACCCTGGTGCTCGACGAAGCCGATCGCATGCTGGACATGGGTTTCTTCGACGACATCGCCACCGTGGCCAGGCAATGCCCGAAAGAGCGGCAGACCCTGCTGTTCTCGGCAACCTACCCCGAAGGCATCGCGAAGATCGCCACCCAGTTCCTGCGCGATCCGCAGCAGGTGAAAGTGGAGAGCAAACAGAGCGCGCCGAAGATCGAGCAGCGCTTCTACGAGGTGACCCGTGCCAACCGCCTGCAGGCCGTGGCCCAGCTGCTGCTGGACTTCCGCCCGGTCAGCACCCTGGCCTTCTGCAACACCAAGCAGCGCTGCAAGGAACTGGTGGCCCTGCTGCAGCAGCAGGGCATCAGCGCGCTGGCGCTCTACGGCGAGCTTGAGCAGCGCGAACGCGATCAGGTGCTGGCGCAGTTTGCCAACCGCAGCTGCTCCGTGCTGGTGGCCACCGACGTGGCCTCGCGCGGGCTGGACATCACCCAGCTCGAGGCCGTGATCAACGTGGACATCTCGCCCGACCCCGAGGTGCATGTACACCGCATCGGCCGCACCGGCCGCGCCGGCGAGTCCGGCCTGGCCCTGAGCCTGGCCAGCGTGGACGAGATGGGGGCGGTGGGCCGCATCGAGCAGTACCAGACCCAGGCTTCGGTCTGGCACCCGCTGGATGAACTCCAGCCCGCGAGCCAGGAGCCCCTGCTGCCGCCCATGAGCACGCTGCAGATCCTCGGTGGCCGCAAGGAAAAGATCCGCCCGGGCGACGTGCTGGGTGCGCTGACCGGCGAGGCCGGCTACACGCGCGAGCAGATCGGCAAGATCCAGGTCACCGAGTTCTGCACCTTCGTGGCGGTGGCGCGCAGCATCGCGGCCGAGGCGGTGGCGCGGCTCAATGCCGGCAAGGTCAAGGGCAAGAGCGTGAAGGCCAGGCTGGTGGGCGTGGATTGAAGGCCCGCCGCATCAGCGGTAGAAGGCCTCGACCGTGCCCTTGAGCTTGATCATCAGCGGATTGCCCTTGCGGTCCAGCGTCTTGCCTGCGGGCACCTTGACCCAGCCTTCGCTGATGCAGTACTCCTCCACGTCCTGGCGTTCCTTGCCGTTGAAGCGGATGCCCACCGGGTGCTCGAAGACGGCCGCCACATAGTGCGGGCTCCTGGGGTCGATGGAAAGGTGGTCGGGGAGCTCGGGGCGCGGCAAGGCCTGGGAGGAAGTGCTGGCGTTCATGGGGCCGTATTGTGGCTCAAGCGGGCTGCGGAACGGCGGCTTTGGCGGCCGCCGCGATGTCCAGCGAACGCAGGCGCAGCTCGGGGTCAAAGACGTCCGAGACCAGGATGAACTCGTCGGCCTGCGTGGCCTCGGCCAGCTGCTCGAAACCGGCGCGCACGGTCTGCGGCCCGCCGATCACGGCCACGGCCAGGAAATCGGCGATGGCGGCGCGCTCCTGGACCTGCAAGGTGTCCATGTAGTGCTCCACCGGGCGCGGCAGCAGGCCACGCTTGCCCGTGAGGATGCCCAGCACGCGCTGGTAGG
>JAIERT010000117.1 GCA_019746735.1 Burkholderiaceae bacterium
CGCAGTACCTGCAGTCCAGCGGACTGGAGCTGACCGTGCTGCTCGATCCCAAGAGCGAGATCGCCCGCGCCTGGGACGCCCGCGTGCTGCCCACCACCATCCTGATTGACGCCGAAGGCCGGCCCAGGCAGCGTGTGCGCGGCGAAGTGGACTGGAGCGGCCGCGAGGCCCAGGCCTTGGTGGAGCCGTTGCTGCGCGGCCCGCTCAAGCCGGGCGCCAGGACCTGAGCCGCAGGTTCAGCGGCGCCTCGATCCGGCGTTCGAACACAAAGGCCAGCGCCAAGCTGCCGGCCCAGCCCAGGCCCAGCAAGAGCACCGCGAGCCCTGTGCCTTGCGGTGCCAGCAGGGCATAGAGCCCGTTGACCAGCAGCAGCACGGCGAAGTGCACGAGGAAGAGGGCGTAGGAGGTGCGCCCCAGCGCCTGCACGGTCTCCTGCAGGCGTGCCGGCAGTGGCAGTTCGCGTTGCGATACCGCAGCCAGCCCGAGCAGCAGGGCCACGACCAGGGCCAGGGCGATGCGGGCACGCCAGTTCAGCCAGAGCGCCAGCAGACCCAGCACGGCCAGCAGCGTCAGCCAGCGCAGGGCCTGCGAGGAACGCGCCGCCCAGCCCGCCAGCGCGCCGAGCGCATAGCTGCCGAAGAAGTACAGGCCCCAGTCGTCCCAGCGCGCATCGCGGTTGAAGACCAGCAGCGAGAGCAGCATCAGGCCGGCCGTCAGCCACAGCGCGGGGGCCGGGCGCCCGCCACGCTGCCCCAGCCAGAGCAGCAGCGCCAGCAGGGCATAGAGCTGCAGGTCGATGGCCACGTACCAGACGCCGGCGGACAGGGCTTCCGCGTCCACCACGTCCTGCAGCAGCAGCGCATGGGCCAGGGCCTGGCCCCAGCCGGGGGCGGCGGGGATGAAGTCTGCAGCCAGGACCTGGCGCGCCAGCAGGGCCGCGAGCACGGACAGGGCGAGGGCGGCCAGCAGGGGCAGGGCCAGGCGCAGGTAGCGCAGCAGCAGGGCGCGCCCGAGCGTGGCGGCGTCGCGCCGCATGGCCGGCACCAGGACCTGCATGGCCAGGTAGCCACCGAGCACGAGGAAGATCTGCACCGCCATGCGGGCGTAGTCATACAGCCAGCCGGCCAGCGCCGGCGCCAGGCGGTGCAGCGCCTCGGAGAGCGGGCCGTAGGCCGAGAAGTGGTGCAGCACGATGAGCTGCGAGCCGATGCACTTGAGTGCATCGACGTGCGTCTGTCGTTGCATCACGGTCAGGTGTTGGGGATGGGCATGTCCGCGCTGCCCGGACGAACCCAGCGCGCGAACTCGCGCGTGGTGTCCATGCAGCCACCGGCTTCGGTGTAGACGCCGCGCGGCTCGCGCCAGCGCGTCATCAGCGCCATCACGCGGGCCAGCTCCACCGGGTTGGCGAGGGTGGCCTCGATCAGCGGCTCGATGCGCTGCTCGTCGATCTGCGACTCGCCCTGCGCGTCCTGGTACAGGCCGTGGCGCCAGTGGTAGATCTCCACGCACTTGCGCGTCAGCGTATAGGGCTGGTGCTGCTTCCAGAAGTTGGTGAACTGACCGCTACCCAGGTACATGACCCAGGAGCCCTCGAAGCCGCAGGCATCGGCCGAGGCCTCATCCGGGTTGCGGAACCAGACGCGGTCACCCGGCACGTAGTAGAGCGGGGGCAGCGGGGCCTCCATGGTGCCCTGCTCACGCAGGAAGACGTTGTGAAACTCCTCGGACATGATGGCGCGCTGCTGCCACAGGCACTGCAGCCGCTCGAAGAGTTCGGGGTTGCACTGCGCCAGCTCCTGCGCGATGCCCAGCAGGAGCACGTATTCGGTGGCGCGGTAGCAGGAGAAGGAGTAGAGCCGGCCCGAGACCTCGGGCTGGGTGGTCTTGATCAGTGCGTCGATCAGCGGCACGCCGGGCAGCAGGGTGAAGCCCTTGTCCTCGTGGTAGATCCAGCAGTCTTCGGGGCGCTCGGCGGCCTGGGTGTCGAAGGCCAGGGTGGTGCGGCGTGCAGCCTGCACGATGTTGCGGCGGATCCGGATGGCCGAGACCAGCTCGTCCAGGCTGGGAAAGTCCAGGCCCTCTGGGCTCATCAGCAGGGTCAGCAGGATTTCGCGCTGCAGATCGGCCGCGCTGGCCTGTGTGGCCAGGCCCAGCGTCTCGGCGAGCTGCATGGTGTCGTGGCCCGGCGCCCAGGCCTGGGTGCTGCAGGGCGCGAGCCACAGGCGCAACCAGCGGCCCTGGCCGTCCAGGCCGGATTCGGTCTGCACCATGGCGGCCAGGTCGCGGGCGTCGAGCTGCTCCAGCACGGCCTGCACCGAGCTGGCACTGCTGCGCCCGGCCTTGAGGCCGCGCAGCACGATGCCGCGGCTCTGGGGCAGCGCAGGGTCCTGCGCGTGCTCCGTGGCATCGTAGAGGTCCAGCAGTTTTCTCATCGTGGAATTCAATATACCCCAGCCCCTGTGGGGAATAGATAGGGGGAAACGCCGGGGTGTTGCGCCATTGATAATCGGGACGGCAGCCGCACCGCGGCTCACCGTTGTTCCGGTGCATCTTCACCTGCACCGGCGACGTTTTCATTTCATCCGGAGATCTCTTCATGACCACCGCACGTCGTCGCTTCCTGATCAACGCGGCTACCCTCTCGGCCGCCTACGCCTGGCCCCAGATTCAGGCCCAGACCGCGCCCGCCCAGCGCCAGTTCAACCCGCAACCCGGCCCCTGGCGAACCTTCGAGGTCACGACCCGGGTCGACATCCAGCAGGCCGAAGGCCAGACCCGCATCTGGCTGCCCGTGCCTTCGATCGACAGCGACTGGCAGCGCTCGGTGGCCAGCCACTACGCCAGCAATGGCCAGGCCCGCATGAACAGCGATGCCGTCTACGGCGCACGTTTGCTGCAGGTGGAGTTCACGCCCGGCGAGAAGAAGCCCTGGGTCGAAATCACCAGCCGCATCCAGACCCGCAACCGTGCCGTCGACTGGGCTGCGAAAAAGCCGGTGCTCGAAGATGCCGGCAACCTCAGGTTCTGGACCCAGCCCACGGCGCTGCTGCCCACCGACGGCATCGTGCGCCAGACCGCCCTGGAGGCCACGCGCGGCGCGAAGACCGATGTCGAGAAGGCGCGCACCCTCTATGACTGGGTGGTGCGCAACAGCTGGCGCGAGCCCAAGGTACGCGGTTGCGGCGAAGGTGATATCAAGACCATGCTGGAGACCGGCAACCTCGGCGGCAAGTGCGCCGACATCAACGCGCTCTATGTGGGCCTGTGCCGTGCCGTCGGGCTGCCCGCACGCGACGTCTACGGCCTGCGCCTGGCGCCCTCGGCCTTCGGCTACAAGGAACTCAGCGGCAACCCGGCCAGCCTCAAGGGCGCACAGCACTGCCGTGCCGAGGTCTGGCTCCAGGGCCACGGCTGGGTGGCGGCCGACCCGGCCGACGTGGCCAAGGTCATGCGCCTGGAAACCGCCGAGTGGATCAAGGACGTGCAGCATCCCGTGGTGGCGCCCGTGAACCGCGCCCTGTTCGGTGGCTGGGAGGGCAACTGGCTGGGCTGGAACATGGCGCATGACGTGGCCCTGCCCGGTGCCCAGGGCCCCAAGCTTGGGTTCCTGATGTACCCGGTCTGCGAGACCGCCGACGAGCGCCTCGATTCCTATTCGCCCGACGCCTTCAAGTACCAGATCACGGCGCGTGAGCTCACGGTCTGAGTACCCGGCGCGACAAAAAAAGAGGGCGCCGAGGGCGCCCTTTTCAATGTCCGCAGACCCCTTTAGAAAACTCAGTTGCGCAGCCGTCCGCCGCGTGTGACCATGGCCAGCTCCACGTACTTGCTGCCGTGGTTCTGTTCGGGACCGTAGTGCACGGCAAAGCCGCCCACGTCGTAGCTGCCCAGATTGCGCAGGGCGGCCAGCAGGGCCTTGGCGTCGCCGGGGCGCTTGCTGCGGCGCATGGCCTCGGCCAGCACCTTGGCGCCGATGCAGGCTTCGAGCTGCGTGCTGTTCATGGGCGTCGTGATGCCATGGTCCTGCAGCGCCTTGGCGCATTCGCGCACCACGGGCAGCGAGGCGGCCGTGTTGGGCACCACCTGCGAGATCGAGACACCGGCGGCGGCATCGCCGGCCGCGGTGATGTACTGCTGCGCGCCCACGAAAGACAGGCTGGACATGGGCACGAACTGGCCGCGCGCCGCGAGCTGCTTGCTGATCTCGGCCGCCGGACCCGAGAGCACGGTGTTGATGATGACCTCGGGCTTGAGCGCGATCAGCTCGTTGAGCTTGGCCGCGTCGATGACCGCATTGCGCTTGAGCGAGAAGGCCTTGGGCGTCTTGCCCTGGCGCACGAGGTAGTCGTTGACGACGCCGAAGTTCTGCACGCCCACCTCGTCGTCGTAGTGCACGACGACGACCTGCTTCATGCCCAGGCTGGTCCAGAAGGCGAGCATCTTCTCGAGCTCGTCGCCATAGGAAGCACGCAGGGTGTGCACCACGGCACTGGGTTTGCGCACGGGGTTGGCGCCGGAGAAGGGCGCGAAGAAGAGCACGCCAGCCTTCTCGGCCTGGGGCATGGCGTCCAGGCTCAGCGTGGCCGAGGCGTAGCCGAAGAGGGCGACCAGGCCGCGGGTCTGCAGCAGCTTGGTGGTGTTCTCGCCGGCGGTCTTGCGCTGGTTCTGGTCGTCGAGCGTGAGGAGCTCGATCGGGGCGCCGGCCACGCCGCCCTGGGCATTGACCTGCTTGAAGTAGGCCAGGGCGCCGTCGCGGATGTCGTTGCCGAAGGCGGCGTTGCCGCCCGTCAGCGGGGCCGACTGGCCCACGATCCAGGCATTCTGGGCGTGGGCGCTGCCCAGGCCCAGGGCCAGCAGGAGGGCCGCAAGGGCCGGGTGTTTGAAGAAGGTGTGGGTCATGGTATGTCTCCCCCAAGGGGTATGTGCAGCGATGGTGGCCCAGGATGTGTTTCAGGACTAGGCCTGAAACCGCAACACCTGTGTGCAGCTGTACGTCCGTGTAAGCAGATGTGACGCCGGGCCGCTCCCGGCCTGCCCCTTCAGGGCGCAGCGGCCTCAGTTGCGCAGCTTGCCGCCGCGCGTGACCATGCCCAGTTCCACGTACTTGCTGCCGTGGTTCTGGTCCGGGGCATAGCTCACCGTGAAGCCGCCCGTGTCGTAGCTGCCCAGATTGCGCAGCGCGGTCAGCAGGGCCCGCGCGTCTCCCGGTCGCTTGCTGCGGCGCATGGCCTCGGTCAGCACCTTGGCGCCGATGCAGCCTTCCAGGTGCGTGCTGTTCATGGGCTTGCTGACGCCGGCATCCTTGAGCAGCTGGGCGCATTCACGCACCACGGGCAGGGAGGCGGCGGTGTTGGGCACCACCTGCGAGATCGAGACGCCCGCCGCCGCATCACCGGCCGCGTCGATGTACTGCTGCGCACCCACGAAGGACAGGCTGGACATGGGCACGAACAGGCCCTGGGCCACGAGGCGTTTGGTGATCTCGGCCGCCGGGCCCGAGAGCACGGTGTTGATGATGACCTCGGGCTTGAGCGCGATCAGCTGGTTGAAGCGCGCATCGTCGATCCTGCCATTGCGCTCCAGCGAGAAGGCCTTGGGCGTCTTGCCCTGGCGGGCCAGGTAGTCGCGGACCACGCCGAAGTTCTGGTTGCCGACCTCGTCGTCATAGTGCACGACCACCACTTCCTTCATGCCGAGACCGGTCCAGAAGGCGAGCATCTTCTCGAGCTCGTCGCCATAGGAAGCGCGCAGGGTGTGCACCACGGCACTGGGCTTGCGCACGGGGTTGGCGCCGGAGAAGGGCGCGAAGAAGAGCACACCGGCCTTCTCGGCCTGGGGCATGGCGTCCAGGCTCAGCGTGGCCGAGGCGTAGCCGAAGAGGGCGACCAGGCCGCGGGTCTGCAGCAGCTTGGTGGTGTTCTCGCCGGCGGTCTTGCGCTGGTTCTGGTCGTCGAGCGTGAGGAGCTCGATCGGGGCGCCGGCCACGCCGCCCTGGGCATTGACCTGCTTGAAGTAGGCCAGGGCGCCGTCGCGGATGTCGTTGCCGAAGGCGGCGTTGCCGCCCGTCAGCGGGGCCGACTGGCCCACGATCCAAGCGTTCTGGGCCTGGGCCGTGCCCAACAGAAGCCCCAGGACCCCCAACAAGACATGAATATAAATACTTGTACGCATAAGCAACCACTCATAGAAGTGCCGCCGAACTTGCGACTCGCTTATATGGTGGCAGCTGCGTCAGGTTTCGGCGATAGCGTTTCTACTAATGAAATCGTCCACCTGCGCATCGTCGTAGCCGAATTCTTTCATCAGTTCGCGCGTGTGCTGGCCGAGCAGAGGCGCGGGGCGCGTGATTTGTGCCGGCGTGGCCGAGAAATGGATGGGGCAGCCCAGGGCCCGCGTTGCGCCGGCCTGGGGGTGATCGAGCTCCACGACCATCCCGCGTGCCAGGGTCTGCGGATGCGTCAGCGCCTCACCCACGGTGTGGACCGGGCCAGCCGGTACCCCGGCCGCATCGAAGGCCGCCTGCCAGTGGGCGCGTGTCCGGGTGCGCAGCACACCATTCATCAGCGTCACCAGTTCGTCCAGATGCGCCATGCGCTCGCGGTTGCTCGCAAAGCGCGGGTCTTCGCGCCATTCAGGGTGGCCCAGCACCTCGGCGATGCGTTCCCAGTTGGCGTGGTTGGCGCCGCCGACGTTGATCCAGCCGTCGCTGGCCTCGAAGGCCTGGTAGGGCGCGGTCAGCACATGGGCCGAGCCCGTGGGTGTGCTCGACTTGCCGGTGGCGAAGAAGATGGCCGCGTGCCAGTAGAGCTGCTGCAGGGCCGCGTCACTGAGCGAGGTGTCGACGATCTGGCCCTCGCCCGTCTTGAGCTTGTGGACGTAGGCCGCGACGATGCCCAGGGCCCCCAGGATGCCCGCGTTCATGTCGGACACGGCGTTGCCGTTCTTCACCGGCGGGCGGTCCGGTTCGCCCGTGATCGACATCAGCCCCGCAAAGCCCTGCGCGATCAGGTCGAAGCCGCCCTTGTCGGCGTAGGGGCCGGTGCGGCCGTAGCCGCTGATGGCGCAGTAGATCAGGCCAGGGTTGGCGGCTTTCAGCACCTCGTAGCCCAGGCCCAGCTTGTCCAGCGTGCCGCCGCGGAAGTTCTCCACCAGCACATCGGAGTCCCGCACCATGCGCAGCAGGATGGCCTTGCCGTCGGCGTGCTTGAGGTCGATCGCGATGCCGCGCTTGTTGCGGTTCATCATCATGAAGGGCGCCGAGACGCCGTTGACAGCCGGGTCGCGGTAGCCGCGCGCGTCATCCCCGCCCGGCATCTTCTCCACCTTGATCACGTCCGCGCCCATGTCGGCCAGCAGCTGGCCGCAGGTCGGGCCCGACATGATCTGCGTGAGTTCCAGCACGCGCATGCCGGCCAGGGGGCCAGATTTCAGACCTGCTTGCTTCTCGCTCATCACTGTCCTTTCCAGACGGGGGCGCGTTTGTCGACGAAGGCCTGCACGCCCTCACGGAAGTCGGCACTGCCGTAGGCGGCACGGATCAGGTCCGCGTCCTCCGGCAGCTGGTGCAGCGCGAGGCGGCGCAGCCCGTCTTTGCTGACCCGCTGCGTCACGGGCGCCAGCGCGGCGAGCCTGGTGGTGAGTGCCTGCACGGCAGCGTCGAGTGCGGCGGGTTCCGTGAGCGCCTGCAGATAGCCGCAGGCCAGGGCCTCGTCGGCGCTGATCATCTCGGCCAGCAGCAGCATGCGCCGGACACGCTGTGCACCCCAGGCCGATTCGAGACGCGCGAGATTGGCCATCGACAGGCAGTTGCCCAGGGTCCTGGCGATGGGGACGCCGAACTTCGCTGTCGGCGTGGCGAGCCGGAAGTCGCAACCCGTGGCAATCGCCAGCCCGCCGCCCACGCACCAGCCCTCGACCACGGCCACCGTGGGCATGGGCAGGCTGGTGAGCAGGTCCATGCAGGCATCGATCTTCTGCTCGTAGGCCACGCCGTCCTCGCCGCCTGCCGCGCCGGCGCCGAAGGCCTGGAACTGCGCGATGTCGGTGCCGGCCACGAAGGCCTCGCCACCGGCACCGCGGAACGTCATGACGCGGATCGAGGCGTCGGACTGCAGCTGGCGGCAGATCGCCATCAGCTGCTCGTACATGGTCCAGGTCATCGCATTGCGCGCCTGGGGACGGTCGAACACCACCGAGGCCACGCCGGCCTCGATGCGCAAGTGGACCTGGCCGGTATCGCTCATAGGGGAAAAAAAGAGAAAGGGGAAAGCGAAGGGAAGGGAAGGGAAGGGAAGGGGAGGAATGCCGTGCAGCCCGTTTGGCCGGGTCACCGGCGTCGCCCCGAGCGCCCGTTCACCGGCTCTCGGGGACGGGTTGCCGCACGCCGTGCGGCAACCCCCGGGGGATCAGCTGTCCACGGTGACCTTGGCGTCCTTGATCACCTTGGCCCATTTCTGCTGTTCGGCGCGGATGAAGTCGGCGAACTGCTGGGCCGTGCCGCCACCGTCCTCGGCGCCGTACTGGTCCAGCTTTTCCTTCACGTCCGGCATCGCGAGCACCTTGTTGATGTCCTCGTTCATGCGCTGGGCCATGGCGGCCGGCATCTTGCCCGGGCCCACCAGGCCGTACCAGGTGGTGGCCTCGAAGCCGGGGAAGCCCGCCTCGGCCATGGTCGGCACCGTGGGATGACCCGAGGCGCGCTTCTGCCGCGTCTGGGCGATGGCGCGCACCTTGCCACTCTTGACGTGCGGGGTCGCGGCCGTCATGGTGTCGAAGGAGTACTGGATCTGGCCGCCGATCAGGTCCACCAGCATGGGCCCCGAGCCCTTGTAGGGGACGTGGAGCGCATCCACGCCGGCCGCCAGCTTGAAGGACTCCATGGCCAGATGCTGGGCCGAGCCCTGGCCGGCCGAGCCGAAGCTCACCTTGCCCGGCTGCGCCTTGCAGTGCGCCACCACGTCGGCCACGGTCTTGGCCGGCAGGTCCACGTTGGCGATCAGCAGGTTGGGCGTCACGCCCACCAGGGTCAGCGGCGTGAAGTCGCGCTCCACCACGTAACCCAGCTTGGGCATCAGGCCGGGGGCCAGCGCATGGCTGTTGATGTGGGCCATGAGCAGGGTGTTGCCGTCCGGGGCGGCCTTGGACACGAGGTCCGCGGCAATCACGCCGGAGGCGCCCGCCTTGTTCTCCACCACCACGGTCAGGTTCCACATGGCCTGCAGTTTCTGGCCGACGATGCGCGCGAGCACATCGGTGCCTCCGCCCGGCGCAAAGCCGACGACGATGCGCACCGGCCCGTTGGGCAGGGTCTGCGCCTTGATCATGGGGGCCGCCAGGACGGCCGCACTGGCCGCCGTGGCGGCGACAAAGGTTCTGCGTTGCATGAAGTCTCCTCGTTATGTTTGTCCGTCGCTCACACACATGTCGCGCTGCACCGCGGACCCGGCCCAGCGTTCGATCACATCGGGATCAGGCTGCCTTGCGCTGCGGCACGGTTGCCGGGTGGCCGGCGTAGTAGTCCATGATGGCCTGCACGCCCGAGCCGGCCAGCTTGACGCCCGCGAGCTTGAGGCCCATCTCGCAGCCGGCCACCGCGGCCACCAGCGTCAGGTCGTTGCTGTCACCGAGGTGGCCGATGCGGAACATGCGGCCCTTGACCTTGCCCAGGCCGGTACCCAGCGAGCAGTCGAAACGTTCATAGATGATCTTGCGCACCGCGTCGGCGTCCACGCCCTCGGGCGTCATCACGCCGGTCAGGATGGGCGAGTACACGCCCTGGTCCGCACACTGGATGGGCAGGCCCCAGGCGTTCACCGCCGCACGCACGCCCGCGGCCCAGCGCTGGTGGCGCGCCAGCACGGCCTCCAGGCCCTGGCCCAGGATCATGTCGGCCGCCTCGCTCAGTGCGTAGAGCAGGTTGGTGTTGGGGGTGGACGGCCAGTAGCCGGTCTTGTTCATCTCGATGATCTCGTCCCAGGCCCAGAAGGCCTTGGGTAGGCGGGCCGTCTTGCTGGCCTCGATGGCCTTGGGCGAGAGCGCATTGAAGCTGATGCCCGGCGGCAGCATCAGGCCCTTCTGCGAGCCGCTGATGGAGACGTCCACACCCCATTCGTCGTGACGGTAGTCGGCGCTGGCCAGGCCGGAGATGGTGTCCACCAGCAGCAGGGCCGGGTGCTTGGCCGCGTCGATGGCCTTGCGCACGGCGGCGATATTGCTGGTCACGCCCGTGGAGGTCTCGTTGTGCACCACGCACACCGCCTTGATGCTGTGACCCGTGTCGGCCTTGAGGCGCTGCTCGATCAGGTCGGCCTGCACACCGCGGCGCCAGCTGGCCGGCACGCCGTTGTCGGTGCCGGGCAGGGCGAGCACCTCGGTCTTCAGCCCCAGGCGCGTGGCCAGGCGGTTCCAGAGGAAGGCGAAATGGCCGGTCTCGTACATCAGCACGTGGTCGCCGGGCGAGAGGGTGTTGACCAGCGCGGCCTCCCAGGCGCCCGTGCCCGAGGCCGGGTAGATCATGACCGGGTGTTTGGTCTGGAAGATCTTCTGCATGTCGGCCAGCACCTTCAGGCCGAGCACACCGAATTCGGGGCCGCGGTGGTCGATGGTGGGCAGGCTCATGGCGCGCAGGACGCGCTCGGGCACGGGCGAGGGGCCCGGAATCTGCAGGAAATGGCGGCCGGTGGGATGGAAATTGGTAGTCAGCATGGTTCAGCAACAGAGAAAGGTATAGGTATTTTTTGCATACAAAATTTGTTTGTCAACCAGAAAGACCCTAGAATTGGCAAAAACAACGATTATTTTGAATACAAACCATGGCTGAGATCCTGAGCATGCCCGGGGCCGTCTTGCACGGCCAGGTGGCGCAACGCCTGCGCCAGATGCTGGTGGAAGGGCAGATCGCCCCCGGCGCCAAACTCAATGAACGCGAGCTGTGCGAGCAGCTCAAGGTCTCGCGCACCCCCCTGCGCGAGGCCATCAAGACCCTGGCCGCCGAGGGCCTGGTGGAACTGCTGCCCAACCGCGGCGCGATTGCCGTGCAGCTGGGCGAGGCGGACATCCTCAACACCTTCGAGGTCATGGCCGGGCTCGAAGGCATGTCGGGCGAGCTGGCCGCGCAGCGCGTCACGCCCGAGGAACTGCGCGAGATCGAGGCCATGCACTACGAGATGAAGGCTGCCTATACCCGGCACGATCTCTCCACCTATTACCGGCTCAATGCCGCCATCCACCGCGCCTTCAACGCCGCGGCCCGCAACCCGGTGCTCACCGCCACCTACAACCAGGTCAACGCCCGCCTGCAGGCCCTGCGCTTCCGCTCCAACCAGGACGGCGAGAAGTGGGCCCGCGCCATGCAGGAGCACGACCGCATGATCGAAGCGCTGCAAAAGCGCGACGGTGCCGCCTTGCGCGCCGAACTCGTGGCCCATCTCGGCCACAAGCGCGACGTGGTGGTTGAACAGATGCGCACCGCCCACGCCGCCGCAGCGCAGGCGCAAGAGAAACACTGACATGAACGCTCCCCTGCCTCTGAACCTCTCCGCCTCCACGCCCGGGGCGACCTACGACACCGTCTCCCGCATCAGCAACGAGGTCGCCGGCCGCCTGGCCGCGCGCCTGCGCAGCGAAACCCGCGGCGACGTACTGTTCGGCCCCGCCGACCGCGGCCGCTACGCCACCGACGCCTCCATCTACCAGGTCATGCCGGTGGGCGTGTTCCTGCCGCGCGAGGCCGCCGACGTGCGCCTGGCCATCGACATCTGCCGCGACCTGGGCGTGCCCATCGTGCCGCGCGGCGGCGGCACCAGCCAGTGCGGCCAGACCGTGGGCGCGGGCCTGGTCATCGACCACAGCAAGCACATGCGCAACATCCTCGACGTCAACGTCGAGCAGCGCACCGCGCGGGTCGAGCCCGGCCTGGTGCTCGACCATCTCAATGCGGCGCTGAAGAAGCACGGCCTCTGGTACCCGGTGGACGTGTCCACCAGCGCCCAGGCCACGCTGGGCGGCATGGCCGGCAACAACTCCTGCGGCAGCCGCTCCATCGCCTACGGCAATATGGTGCACAACGTGCTCGGTGCCCAGGCCTGGCTGCCCGATGGCGAACTGCTGGACTTCGGCCGCTACGACCGCTCTACCGGCCGCGCCAAGCAGATCGGTGACTTCGTGCGCGGCCTGGCCGGCCTGCACCGCGACGAGATCGAGGCCCGCTGGCCCAAGGTGCTGCGCCGTGTGGCGGGCTACAACCTGGACATCTTCCACAACCAGAACGAAAAGCCGTACACGGGGGATGGCTCGGTCAACCTGGCCCATCTGCTGATCGGCAGCGAAGGCACGCTGGCGCTCACGCGCTCGCTCTGCCTGCAGTTGAGCGAACTGCCGCGCGCCAAGGTGCTGGGCGTGGTGAACTTCCCCACGTTCTACAAGGCGATGGACAGCGCCCAGCACATCGTCAAGCTGGGCCACGGCATCCAGGGCGGGGCACTGACGGCTGTGGAGCTGGTGGACCGCACCATGATCGAGCTCTCGCTGCAGAACCCGGCCTTCGCGCCCACCATCCGCACGGCGCTGGCGCCGGCCATCAACGGCGGCAAGCCCGAGGCCATCCTGCTGGTGGAGTTCTCCGGTGCCAGCAAGGCCGACATCGCGCCCAAGATCAAGGAACTGGTGGAGTTGATGGGCGACCTCGGCCTGCCGGGCAGCGTGGTGGAGATGATCGACGACGCGCCGCAGAAGAACCTGTGGGAAGTGCGCAAGGCCGGCCTCAACATCATGATGAGCCTGCGCGGTGACGGCAAGCCCGTGAGCTTCATCGAAGACTGCGCCGTGCCCCTGGTGCACCTGGCCGAATACACCGACGCGCTCACCAACGTCTTCCGCAAACACGGCAGCCGCGGCACCTGGTACGCCCATGCTTCCGTGGGCACGCTGCACGTGCGCCCCATCCTCGACATGCGTCGCGATGGCGCCGCCAAGATGCGCGCCATTGCCGAAGAAGCCAGCGAACTCGTGCGCAAGTACAAGGGCGCCTACAGTGGAGAGCATGGCGATGGCCTGTGCCGCGGCGAGTGGATCGAATGGCAGTTCGGCCCGCGCATCACCGAAGCCTTTGCCCAGATCAAGCAGCAGTTCGACCCACAGGGCCTGTTGTGCCCGCGGCGCATGATCAAGCCGCCCAGGATGGACGACACCACGCTCATGCGTTACCCGCCCGGCCACAAACAGCGCGTGGTGCCCATCCAGCCCGTGCTGGACTGGAGCGCCTGGAACGTCCAGAACAACCCGGTGACGGAAGAGACTACCGCCCCGGGCACCGGCGGCGACCCGGCGCAGGGCCTGGCCATGCACGTGGAGATGTGCAACAACAACGGCCACTGCCGCAAGTTCGACGCCGGCACCATGTGCCCGAGCTACCGCGTCACCCGCGACGAACAGCACCTCACGCGCGGCCGCGCCAACACCCTGCGCCTGGCGCTCAGCGGCCAGATCGAAGGCCTGAAGGGCGAGGACGCGCTGGCCAGCGAGGAAGTGCGCCAGGCCATGGACCTGTGCGTCTCGTGCAAGGGCTGCAAGCGTGACTGCCCCACGGGTGTGGACATGGCCAAGCTCAAGGTCGAGTTCCTGCAGCACTACAAGGCCAAGCATGGCCATACCCTCAAGGACAAGCTCGTCGGCCAGCTGCCGGACTACGCGCGCCACGCCGCGAAGATCGCGCCCGTGCTCAACCTGCGCGACAAGATCCCGCTGATGGCCCAGCTCAGCGAAAAGCTCTTCGGCTTCTCGGCCAGGCGCAGCCTGCCGCAGTGGAAGAGCCAGCACTTCTTCAACACCCCGGTGCGCCATGCCAGCCGTGAGCAGGTGCTGGCGGCAGACAAGCCCGTGGTGCTCTTCGTCGACACCTTCAACGGCTACTTCGAATCCGACAATGCCCATGCCGCCCTGCAGGTGCTGCAAGCCGCCGGCTACACCGTGCACGTGGCGAGCAAGACCACGGACGATGGCAAGCACCTCTGCTGCGGCCGCACCTTCCTGTCCGCCGGCATGGTGGACCAGGCCAAGGCCAAGGCGCGCGAGGTGGTGGATAGCCTGCTGCCGTTTGCCGAAAAAGGCATCGCCATCGTCGGCCTGGAGCCGTCCTGCCTGCTGACCCTGCGTGACGAGCTGCTCGTCATGGGTCTGGGCGAGGGCGCACAACAGATCGCGAAGAATGCGCTGCTGTTCGAGGAGTTCCTGGCCCGCGAGGCCAAGGCCGGCCAGCTGGAAATCTTCCGCGCCAAACTGAAGCCCGTGAGCCAGCCCGTGCTGCTGCACGGCCACTGTCACCAGAAGGCCTTCGCCGCCGTCACGCCCGTGATGGAAGTGCTCTCACTGATCCCCGGCGCCAAGCCCGAGCTCATCGAGTCCAGCTGCTGCGGCATGGCCGGCAGCTTCGGCTACGAGTCCGAGCACTACGAGGTTTCGATGCAGATGGCCGAGGCGGCATTGCTGCCGGCTGTACGTGCGAACGCGGATGCCATCGTGGTGGCCGACGGCACGAGTTGCCGGCACCAGATTGCCGATGGCGCGCAGCGCGAGGCGGTGCACGTGGCCAAATTGCTGCTGGCGCACCTGGGCTAGACCCAGGAGCGCGGGCCTTTTCTCGCCGACCGAAGCGCGGGCAGCGGACGTGCCCGCGGCTTCGGTCACCCTCCCGGCCTGCCGTCTCGGCGCAAGTCCTTTCCGTGATCGGTCGCCGTCTGCTGATTCCGCCTCGTGCATCCATGAAGTTTTTCTCCGCGCGGCAGTCCTTGCCCGGACCGCGCTACGTCCTCGCGTTTGCGTTCTCCCTGGCCTTGCATGGGGTGGCGCTCCTCGCCGTACAGCCGCACCGTCCCGTTCGTCAGCCGGAGATTGCGCCTGCGCAGGACGAGGTCATGGTGCTCGAAGTGGCGCCTGTGCCCCTGGAGCCCACCCGGCCCGAGCCCGTGGCGGAGGTGCCGGACACGTCGGCCTTGCCCCGCGTTGAGGTCACCCCCACGCCAGTGCGCCAGCCCGCTTTCCTGGCAGCGCCACCGGCCCCGACCGCACAGGAGTGGGCCCTGGCCAGCACCTACAGGCTCAAGAACAGCAAACGCTACCGCTACACCTGGGGCCAGCAGGTGCGCAGCATGATGGGCACGGCCTACGAGGGCGTGGACCAGGGGCTGGTGCGCTTTCGCATCGAGATCGCGCCCGACGGACGCATCACGCGGCTGGAGACGCTGTGGACGACCTCGGAGGCGGCCGAGCGCCTGGCGCGCCGGGCCGTCCAGGCCCTGCCGCCCTTACCGCCGACACCGACGGGGCAGCCCCTGATCTTCGAGCAGACCATCTCCTTCCAGCCTTTCGATGCCGGCGGGCCGCCGATCTACAAGAACGACTGCTTGCCCGATCCCCCGGCTTTCCGCAACCCCTTTGCCTGGGATGGCCGTTCCGCGCCGGCGCGTGCCGATCCTGCGCCACAGGCTGCGCTCGATCCTCAGGAACTGGAGGAATGCCTCAAGAGCCTGCCTGAGGACTCGATCGAGGCGGAGAGCGCCCACGACCGACGGCAACTGGAGCAATGGGGTTCGGGGCGCCTGGCACGCTGAGCGAGGCTGCAGGTTCTTTCTGCGAGGGGCGCGTTCGGCGACAGCGCGAACCGTCCCGGACGGCCTCGGCAGAGCGACCGCGGCCTGCCGCCAACGTGCTCTCGGGGCGGCTTTCGCACCCCCTCAACCGAGCGTGATCTGCTGCAAGCGCTCGACAAACCAGCGGCCTGCCGGTCCCATGCCCTGCGGGCGCCAGGCCACGCTGAGCTGCAGCCGGGGCTTGGGGGCGGCGACCTTGAGGGGCACGAGGCGGCCCTGGTCGATGGCGGGCTGGGCGATCCAGCTGGGCAGGAAGCCCACGCCCAGGCCCGCTTCCTGGGCGCGCAGCTTGGCCTGCAGGCTGGCCACCGTCAGCACATCGGCCGCGCCCTCGATACCGCTGGAACGCGGGCTCATGCTGCGGGAGGAATCGGCGATCACCACCCAGCGCTGCTGGCGCAGCGCCGTGAGCTTCACGGGCTGGGGCTCGGGCGCGAGCGGGTGGTCCGGCGCCACGCCAAAGACGAAGGGCAGTTGGCCCAGGGGGCGGTGCGAGATGCCCATGGCACCGCTGGCGCTGACTTCGGTCAGCGCGATGTCCGCGCGTTGGGTCACCAGCGCTTCCCAGACGCCGCCCAGCACTTCCGAGAGCAGGCGGATGCGCGTGGGATGGCCTTCGGCATAGAAGGTCTGCACGACCTGCAGCAGCGTGTCCACCGGCAGCAGCTCGTTGCTGACGATCACCAGTTCCGATTCCCAGCCCTCGCCCAGGGTGCGCATGCGCCGCTCCAGCGCGCTGGCGCTGTCGAGCAGGGCGCGGCCCTCTTCGAGCAAGAGGCGACCGGCCTCGGTGAGCAGGGCGCGGTGGCCGCTGCGGTCGAAGACCTGCACGCCCAGATCGTCCTCGAGCTTGCGCA
>JAIERT010000216.1 GCA_019746735.1 Burkholderiaceae bacterium
ACATGCTGCCCGACGCCGTCTGGTTCTACCCCGAGCCCAAGGCCGACGCCCACCTCATCCAGGGCCGCGTGGCCTTTTGGAAGGGCGTGAAGATCGAGGAATGAGCGTCGTGACCGCGCCGCAGGTGCTGGCCTTCGACATCTTCGGCACCGTGGTGGACTGGCACGGCAGCATTGCGCGCGAGGTGCAGGCCCTGCGGCCGGACGTGGACGGCGCGGCTTTCGCGCGGGCCTGGCGCGCGGGCTACCGGCCAGCCATGGCGCGCGTGATGCGCGGCGAGCTGGGCTGGACACTGATCGACGACCTGCACCGCATGATCCTGGACGAGATCCTGCCGCCCTTCGGGCTGCAGGACATGGGCGAGGACGAGCGCCGCCACCTCAACCGGGCCTGGCACCGGCTGGACCCCTGGCCCGACACGGTGGCCGGGCTGACCCGCCTCAAGACCAACTTCACGATCTGCACGCTGTCCAACGGCAACATCGGCTTGCTGACGAATATGGCCAAGCGCGCGGGCCTGCCCTGGGACTGCATCCTCTCGGCCGAGGTGTTCCGCGCCTACAAGCCGGACCCGGCCACCTACCTGGGCGTGGCGCGCGTCTTCGATGTGCCGCCAGATCAGGTGATGCTGGTGGCCACCCACCAGGACGACCTGGCCGCGGCCCGCGCCTGCGGCCTGCAGACGGCCTATGTGGAACGCCCGCTGGAGTTCGGCGGCGGCCACGGCAAGGATGACACACCCGACCCGGCCAACACCCTGCACGCGCGCGACCTGCTGCAGCTGGCCGAGCAGCTGGGCTGCTAGGCGGGCTGCATCCGCCGCGCCACGACGGCGCTCGACAGACGGGCTGGGTCAGTCCTGGCGCGGGCGCAGGCCCATGGCTGCGTGGTAGGCCTGCAGCCGCCATTGCTGCTGGTCGTAGTGCAACTGCGGCAGGTGAATGGAGAATTCGGCCAGGTCCAGCGCGGCGGCCTCGTCCTTGAAGCGCTCGCGCAGCTGCGGCAACTCGGCGGCCAGCTGCACGCGCGCACGCGCCACGGCACCCAGCGCGGCCTGGCGCAGGGCCTGGTCGTCCGGGGTCTTGCGCAGCGTGGCCGAGGCATTGCGCAGCAGCACCAGCGCGCCTTGCACCGAAGCGGTCTGGCCCAGCGCGTCGATCAGGCAGCGGCGGCCGGCGGCGGTGAAATCCAGGGTGCGGGTGGCGGGGTTGTCGGCGCGCTGCGTGTCGCAGACGATGTAGCGGGCCTCGTCCTGCTGCTCCAGGTAGAGCCGGCGGGCCTGCCACCCGGGCACCGCGGCGTTGTCGGCCTGCGCCGGAGCGGCCGCGGCCAGTGCGGCCAGGCTGAGCAGGAGAGCGGTGAACTTCATCGTGTGCTTCTGATGCATGGTGAGAAGCAGTATCGAAGGCCCGCCCCAGGAAAGCAGCAGGGCGACCGTGCACAGTTCACGGTGCGGCGCGAAAAGCGCTGCCAACTTTTACCGCTTTGGCCGGCACAGGCACGCGCCGTGAAATATCACCGGCCCCGAGGCAGGCAGGCGGCTCGGCGGGACAACGGGCCACGCGGTGAATAATCAGCACGTTCCGCCCCCGTCACCATGGCCCGTCGCCCGCACTACCACGTCTATGTGATCGAGCTCTCGAAAGCCGTGCTCGACGAACCGCGCTTTCGCAAGAGCAACCCCAACTACCGCGAAGGCCAGCCCTGCGTCTACGTGGGCATGACGGGCTAGGGCCTGTCTCGGCCAATTTCTCAAGCGCGAACGGGGTGAAAACGGCGCCAATTTAGGCGCACGACGACGCCCAGGCAGGCCGCCTGGGTTAGGAGTGCAACGACGAGTGGCGCCGTTTTCACCCCGTTCCCTACGGGTTGTGGCCAAAAAAGCCATGCGGGGTGTTGCGCGGACTTGCCGGAGGTGACTCCGGCGGCGTCCACGCGCCTACCGCATGATTTTTTTGATCCACAACGCGTCTTGAGAAATTGGCCGAGACAGGCCCCGACCCCGATGTGCGCTTCGACAAGCACAAGGCCGGCATCCAGGCCAACCGTTATGTGACGCAATACGGCCTGCACCTGCTGCCCGATCTCTACGAGGGTTTCAACCCCATGCGCTACGAGGAGGCGCAGGCGCGCGAGGTAGAGATCGGCATCGACCTGCGCTCGGCGGGCTTCGGGGTGTGGCAGGCCTGAGGGCCGGATGGGCCACAAGGGCCGGGCCCGCGCTGGCATGATCCCCTCATGACGCCGCAAGACATCCTGAACTTCTGGTTCGACGAACTCACGCCCAAGCAGCATTTCGCCAAGGACGCCGCGCTGGACGCGCTGATCCGCACGCGCTTCGGCGCCACGCTGAGCGCCGCGGCGCAGGGGGGCCTGCAGCCCTGGCGCAGCGACGCCCCGGGCCGGCTGGGCGAGATCATCGTGCTGGACCAGTTCCCGCGCAACATCCACCGCGACACGCCGCAGGCCTTTGCCTGTGATGCGCTGGCGCTGGGCCTGGCACGCGAGCTGGTGGCGCAGGGACTGGACCAGACCCTGCCCCTGCCGCAGCGCGCCTTTGCCTACATCCCCTACATGCACAGCGAAGACCTGGACGCGCACGCCGAGGCGCTGCCGCTGTTCAGCCAGCCGGGGCTGGAGAACAACCTGCACTTCCTGCACCGGCACACGGAGATCATCCGCCGCTTCGGCCGCTACCCGCACCGCAATGCGCTGCTGGGCCGCGCCTCCACGCCCGAGGAGCTGGTCTTTCTGCAGCAGCCGGGCTCCTCGTTCTGAGGCGGGCGCCCCCGGGTTTTCCCTCGCCAGCAGCGGGCGCAGAGGCCCGCGCTTGTTGCTTTTGGCGCGAAGCAAGGGCCCACAAGAGGGGTGGGGCCACCTTTCTTGGCTACAGTAGTCCGGCGCACAAAAACAGCCACTGGGAGCACAAGAATGAGAACGCAGCCAGGACGCCTGCCTGAACACCGCCTTCCCCCGTCGAGTCTGAACGAGAAAGGCTTCATCGCCACGGCCATCGGCGTGGTGCTGCTGATCTCTCCCTATGTGCTCAAGGGCTCGGCCGCGGTCAACGCGGTGATTGCCCAGATGCAGCCGCTGGGCTGGGTGGCCCTGGGGCTGGGGCTGCTGTTGATGGGCCTGCACATGCTGCGCCAGCGCCGCCAGGAGACGATGCCGCTGGAAGACGAGGCGCCGGTCTCGCGCTTCCAGCATTCGGTGCTGCCCGAGGAGCTGCTCAACCCGCCCACGCGCATCCGCCTGGAGCCCATGGCCGAGCCGGACGATGCCTGGGGTTCGCCCGCGGACCCGCCGTCGACCATCCCCTCCACGCTGGGGGGCCCGTCCACCATGCCTTCCACGCTGGACCCGCTGCATGACGTGGCGCCACCGCGCGTGCGCGCCACGGCCTGGGGGCCCCAAGTGTATGCGCAGATCGAGTGGCGGCGCTTCGAGACGGTGTGCCTGGCGCTGTTTGCGCAGGCCGGCTTCCAGCCCCGCGCCCAGCCCCTGGGCACGAGCGGCGGGGTGGATCTGTGGCTGCACTCGCGCCACGCGCAGGGGCCGGTAGCGCTGGCGCGTTGCCGCCACTGGCTGAGCCAGCCGGTGGGCCTGCGCGAGCTGCAGGATTTCCAGGGCAAGCTGGCGGCGCACCAGCTGCGCCGCGGCAGCTATGTGACCAGCGGCGGCTACACGCGCGAGGCGCTGGAGTTCGCGCACCGCGAGGGCATCAACCTGCTGGACGGCCAGGCCCTGCTGGCGCTGATCGCCAAGCGCCGGCCCGAGCAGCAGCAGGCCCTGCTGGACGCGGCCTATGAGGGCGAGTACTGGCGCCCCACCTGCGCGAGCTGCGGCACCAAGATGGTGGAACGCAGCTCGGACCACGACGACAGCAGCTACTGGGGCTGCATGGGCTACCCGCGCTGCCGGAACGTGCTGCCGATGACGCAGACGGAATGAGCGCCCTACGCATTAGCCACAGCGGCGCATGCGCCGGGGGCGAATAAACTGAGGAGTTAGCCAGCGCCAACTGCCGTGCAGCTCGACCCGACCACCCTGATCTTTCTCAACGTCGCCAACCTGCTGGCGATGTCCATGGCCCTGCCACTGGTGATGGGACAGAACCTGAGCGCGGGCGCCTACCATGCGCGGCTGTCGCTGATGGTCAATGCCTGCGCCTGGCTGGCGCTGATCTTCGCCGGCTTCTGGCGCGAGCAGTGGCCGGACTGGCTGCTGTCGACGCTGGCCATGGCGCTGCTGAGCCTGTGCAACGGCCTGATCTTCCGCGCGCTGTCGCACTGGCTGGGACCGCGCCCGCTGGGGCGCCTGCTCTGGGTGCTGGTGATCGCCACGCCCATCGGCTATGCGCTGAGCTTCCACAGCTACGCGGTGCGCGTGGGCTGGGCCAATCTGCTGATCGCGGCGCAGCTGCTGATCCTGGCGCGCGCCACGCTGTGGCCGCACAACGAGTTCGGCCGCGGCACCTGGCGCTATCTGCTGTTCGGCTGCGTGAGCGTGATGGCGCTGTTCACGGCCACGCGCGGCATCCTGGGCGCCTGGTTCACCGAGCTCTACCCCTACTTCCGCGCGCCCACGCCGGTCAATCTGGCCGCGCTGGTGGCGGCCAACGTGACGCTGGTGCTGGGCAACATCGCCATCCTGGCGGCCTGGCGCGAAGAGGTGCAGCAGCAGCTGCGCACGCTGGTCATCACCGATGCGCTCACCGGCCTGCTCAACCGCAGCGGCTGGGCCGCGCGCGCCGACAAGGCACTGCGCCACGCACAACGCCACGGCCAGCCGCTGGCGCTGCTGATGCTGGACCTGGACCACTTCAAGCGCATCAACGACACGCACGGGCACGAGGCGGGAGACGAGGCGCTGGCCTATTTCGGCGCGCTGCTGCAGAGCTGCCAGCGCGCGGGCGACGTGAGCGCGCGCCTGGGTGGCGAGGAGTTCTGCGTGCTGCTGACGCAGGCCGGCCCCGAGGCGGCGCTGGCCTTCGACCGCCGCCTGCGGGCGGCGCTGGCGCAGCGCGCGCCGCAGACGCGCAGCTATGTGCTCGACTTCAGTGCCGGCCACGCGCAGTTCACGCCGCAGGACAGCCTGGACACGCTGATGGCGCGCGCCGACACGGCCCTGTACCGGGCCAAGCATGCCGGCCGCGGGCACCTGGCCTCGGCCGACCTGGCGGACTGAGCCATGCGGTCGCCTACCCTTCCTCCCATGAACATGGGAGCGCAGCGTCCAACACCTTGACGTGCCCCACATACCCGGGTGCAATCCCGGGCTGCCATGAACGACATCGCCTTCAGCGCCCCCTCCGACCGCAACAAGCAACCCATCCTGGAGCGGCTGCTGCAGCTGCTGCCCGAGCGCGGCCGCGCGCTGGAGATCGCCAGCGGCACGGGCCAGCATGTGGCCTGGTTCGCCGCGCACCTACCGCACTGGCAGTGGCAGCCCACGGATGTGGATGGGCGCATGCTGCCCGGCATCGACGCGCGCGTCAGCGAGGCGCGGCTGCCCAATGTGCAGCCGGCGCGGGTGCTGGACGTGCTGCAGCAGCCCTGGCCGCTGGGCGACGCGCAATACCACCTGGTCTACTGCGCCAACATGCTGCACATCGCTCCGCCAGCCTGCAGCGCCGCGCTCATGCAGGGCGCGGCGCGCCATCTGGCGCCCGGCGGCAGGCTCGTGACCTACGGGCCCTATCTGGAAGACGAGGTGCACACCACGCCCAGCAATCTGGCCTTCGACGCCAGCCTGCGCGCGCGCAACCCGGCCTGGGGCCTGCGCCGGCGCGAGGATCTGGAAGCGCTGGCCCGGCACGCGGGCCTGGGCCTGAGCGCACGGCACGAGATGCCGGCCAACAATCTGCTGCTGGTGTGGCAGGCAGCGCTGGAGCCGCACTGACAGGCCAGCGCAGCCAACACCGTACCCCGACCGCATCGTGAAGCCGCCGACCGTGAAAAATGACGAGGGAACGGCCACCGCGATCGGCGCAGGGTGCGGCCCCGTATCGATAATCACGCCATGGCATTGGAAGAACTGGTGATCTGGTCCGGCATGGCGGGCGGGCTGCTGACGCTCGCGCTGCTGGCCCTGGTCTATGCGCTGTACAGCCGCAACCTGGGTTCCCTGCAATACCTCCTGTTCGTCACGGTCACCGGCGCCAGCAGCCTGGTGCGCACCGGCCTGCCGGGGGCGCTGTTTCCCACGCTGCCGCTGGGCCTGATCTGGATGGCCAAGATCTGCGCCGGCCCGCTGAGAGCCGCCCTGACGCTGCGTTTCCTGGGCCTGTGGCTGGGCGGCCGGCAGGAGGACCCGCTGGCCTGGCGCCTGACCGGCTGGGGTTCGCGCTTCTTCCTGCTGACCGCGCTGGTGCTGGGTGTGCTGGTGGCGCGGGCCGCGTCCACGGAGGAACTGTCGGGCCTGCTGCGGGTGACGGCCTGGCTCACGGTGCTGGCGGTGATGCTGGGCCTGGGCATCGCGCTGCGCGCCGCGGTGCTGGGCGACCCGCTGGCGCCCTGGGTGGTGCTGGCCGGCGTGTGCCTGGCGATCGAGATCTTCGGCCTGGGCGTGTACAGCCTGGAGGTGCCGGGTTATGGCCTGGGCACCTGGGCGCTGACGGCGGTCAGCACGGTGCTGTACTTCCTGGTGGGTTCGGTGGTGGTGGTCAAGCGCATCCGGCAGAACCGCCAGCTCGAGCGCCTGGCCGCACTGGAGACGCGCACCGATGCGACGACGGGCCTGCCCGTGGGCTCGGTGCTGCTGGGCGAGGTCACGCACGCTTTCTGGCGCACGGCGCGCCTGGGCGGCATCTGCACCGTGGTCTGCCTGCACATCCGCAATCTCTACGAGGGGGCCGACGCGACGCAGTACGGCGTGGAGCAGCAGATCCAGGCCGCCATCGCCGCACGCATCCGCCGTGCCGCGGGCTTTCGCTGCGTGGTGGGCCTGTACCACCCGGGCTGCTTCGTGGTGGTGATCTCGGCGGACACGCGGCGCCAGTTCGTGCGCATCACGGTCTCGCGCCTGCGCGCGCTGGTGGCGCAGCAGCTCACGGTGGTGGGGCGCGATGGCGTGGCGCGTGAATTCCAGCCCCGCCTGGGCGTGGGGGTGGTCACGGTCGACCCGGCCACGGCCTCGCCCATGGCGGCCATCGACGACGCCGAGCGCCAGGCCCTGGGGCCGCCGCGCGGGCGGCTGGCGTCGGAAGACGACACATCGTGACCCTGCCCAGCGACAGCCTCACGAACACCCGTCCTGCCCCGCTGTGACGCGGCCTGAAGCGATGTTTTTCCTGGCCCACCCTGGCCTGCCGTTGCGGCGCGCCAACTCTCCCTTCCATTTAGCGGCTGCGCCCAGACGCGGCCCGCACACCCCGCAGAGATAATCCGAACGATGGAGATGGCTGAAAACACGGTCTGGTCCCTCATGGCCGGTGGCTTGTTGTCACTGGCCCTGCTGGCCGGAGCCGACGCCCTGATCACCCGCAGCCTGGGCGCGGTGCGCAACGTGGTGCTGGTGAGCTTCATCGGCAGCGTCTGCGTGCTGATGTCCGGCCTGCCCGAACAGCTTTTCCCCGACCTTCCCGAACGCCTGCTCATGGTGCTCAAGGCCTCGCTGGGCCCGCTGGCGGGCGCGCTGGGCCTGCGCTTTCTGGGCATCTGGATCGGCGGCGACCGCGAGGACCGGCTGCTTTATGCGGTGACGGTCTGGGGCTGCTACCTCATGCTCATCGCGTCGGCGGCGCTGGCCGTGCTGGCGGTGATCATCCCGGCGCAGGATTTCCGCTCCCTGCTGCTGATCACCGCTTCGGTGAACGGCGTGACCGTGCTGCTGATCCTGCTGATCTCGGTGCGCGCCACGCTCATGGGCGATCCGCTGACGCGCTGGCTGGTGCTGGCCAGCCTGCTGCTGGCCGGCATGATGACCGGCCTGTACCTGCACGCGCTCAAGGTGCAGCTGGGCCTGGTCTGGTGGCTGCTGACGGCCAGCGCCGCGCTGCTGTTCGTGCTGATCGTGATGGTGCTGATCATCGTGCGCAACCGCGCCAACCGGGAGCTGGCGCGCCTGGCCCAGCTGGATTCGGGCAGCGACCCGGTGACCGGCCTGCCCACGGGCGCGCGGCTGCTGAGCGAGGTGGAGCATGCCTTCTGGCGCGCGGGCCGCCTGCGCGGGCAATGCGTGGTGGTCTGCGTCTACCTGAGCAATCTCTACGAGCTCGGCGACTCCATGGGCCGCACCACGGACAACCAGATCCTGGCCGCCACCGCCGCTCGCATCCGCCGCGCGGCTGGGTTTCGCTGCGTGGTGGGCGTCTACCACCCGCGCTGCTTCATGATCGTGTTCACGATGGACCGCAAGCGCACCTTCGAGGAAGCGGCTCTGGCGCGCATCCGCAGCCTGGTCACGCAACCGCTGCAGGTGGTGGGCACCCGCGAGCAGCGCCAGCAGTTCCAGCCCGTGGTCGGCATGTCGGTGCTGCCGGTGCTCCCCGATCTGGTGCAGCCGCTGGACGTGCTCAACGAGGCCGAGCACCAGGCCATGGACGAGGTGCGCCGCGCCAGCCCCTCACAGTACGACGGCGACACGGTGCCCGACGACCACCTCGACACCACCTGGTAGCACCGACGCCGGTACCAGCCCGCTGGATGTGAAAAATTTCACATCCAGCGGGTGACGCGCCGGATTCATAATGGCAGGCATGTCCGCCGCCGAAACCGCCGTCTGGTCCGCCATGCTGGGGGGTCTTCTGACCCTGGCCGCGTTGGCGTTCTCGGACGCGCTGGTCAACCGCAAGCGCGGCTCGATGCGCAACGTGATCTTCGTGCTGGTTGCGGGCACGGCCTGTGTGGTGATGACGGGCCTGCCCGGTGAACTCTGGCCCGATCTGCTGCCGGTGTGGCTGGTGCAGACGCTCAAGGGCGGGCTCGGTCCCGTCGCCGGCGCCGTGGCCCTGTATTTCCTGGGCCTGTGGATGGGGGGCAGCCGTGAAGACCCCACCGTGCACCACATCACGGCCTGGGGCGCGCTGGCCATGGGCCTGGCCGGCCTGGCGCTGGGGCTGCAGGCGGCCTGGTCCAGCCCTGAGGAATTCCATCAGCTGCTGGTGACCACCGCCTCGGTCAACGTGGCGATTGCCATGATGGGCCTGGTGGCCACGCTGCGCGCCGCTGCCCTCGGTGATCCGCTGGCGCGCTGGATGGCGATCGCCTGCGTGGGCCTGGTGCTGCTGGTCATCGGCCACTATCTCAAGGGGCTGGGCGTGCCGGGCTTCGGCCTGGGCACCTGGGTGGCCACGGCGGCGCTGACGGTCATCTATTTCCTGACCTGCATCGTGCTGGTGATCCAGCGCAACCGCGAGCAGCGCCATCTCACACGCCTGGCACGGCTGCAGGTCGGCGCCGACCCGGCCACCGGCCTGCCCACGGGCTCCATGCTGCTGAGCGAGGTGGAGCATGCCTTCTGGCGCACCGCGCGCATCCACGGCGAGTGCACCGTGGTCTGCCTCAACATCCGGAATCTCTACGAGCTGGGTCAGACCGCCGGCCATGGCGTGGAGCAGCAGATCCTGGTGGCGCTGGCCGCACGCATCCGCCGTGCCGCAGGGTTCCGCTGCGTGGTGGGCCTGTACCAGCCGCGCTGCTTCGTGGTGGTGATCTCGGCCGACAAGCGCCGCGAGTACGTGCGGGACACGGTCAACCGCATGCGCATGCTGGTGGGCCGCCCGCTGGCAGTGATCGGCCGAGACCAGACGCGCCATGAGTTCCTGCCGCAGCTGGCCCTGGGCAGCGTGACGCTGCAGCAGCCAGACCGGGCCACGCCGCTGGACGTGATCCACGAGGCGGAGCGCCGCGCGCTGATCACCGACAACCAGCAGCCACCACCTCCACCTGCACCGCCGGCGGTGCAGGAAGGCATCCCCACCGCGCCCGCGCCCTTCGTCTGAGCTGCGGATCGCCCCCCTTGCGGGTGGCACGCGTCGGCCGATAATCCCCGGCCATGAACCTCGACACACTCTTTCCCCTGGGCTGGCAGCACTACCTGCTGGGCGGCCTGCTGGTGGGCTTGGGCACGGCCCTGCTCTATGTCTGCACGGGCCGCATCGGCGGCATGAGCTCGGTGTTCTCCAGCACCTGGTCCTGGCTGGTGCAGCGGCCTTACTTCCAGGCCGCGCGCTATGTGCAGACGCGGGCCTCGCGCCTGGTCTATGCGGCCGGTCTCATCATCGGTGCCCTGGTCTGGTGGCTGGGCTGGACCGACGGCACGCCGCTGGCCACGCAGGTGCCGGCCTGGCAGCTGCTGCTGGGCGGCTTCTTCGTGGGCTACGGCGCACGGCTGGGTAATGGCTGCACCTCGGGTCACGGCATCTGCGGCCTGGGTTCGCTGCAGCTGCCTTCTCTGTACGCGGTGCTGACCTTCATGGCCACGGCCTTTCTCACCGCCCACCTGGCAGCGAGGTGGCTATGAGCACGAACCTCAAGCAGGCCCTGGCCACGCTGGCCGCGGGCGCGCTCTTCGGCTTCGGGCTCTCGCTCTCGGGCATGGTGCGGCCCGAGGTGGTGCTTAGCTTTCTGCGCTTCGAGGACTGGGGCCTGATGCTGGTGATGGGCGGGGCGGTGGCCGTGGTGCTGATCGCCTACCAGGGCGCGCCGCGCCTGCTGCAGCGTCCGCTGCTGGGCGGCGGCTTCGAGCAGCAGAACCGGCCCTGGAACCGCGACACGGCGGTGGGCGCGGCGCTGTTCGGCGTGGGCTGGGGTCTGTGCGGCGTGTGTCCGGGCCCGGCGATTGCCGGCCTGGGCACGGGCAATCTCGATCTGCTGTGGGCGGTGGGCGGCATTGCCCTGGGCGCGCTGGCGCAGGGCCTGCGCGCGAAGTGAGCCCGGTGCACAGAACTTGTGAAGAAATCGTAGCGAGCAGGCCGAGCGCAAGGCGGACGGAGCACAGCCACCGGAACGTACCTCAAGTACGTGAGGATGGCGCGCACCGCCCAACGCCGCGATCGGGCTGCGCAGTAGATTTATTCACAAGTTCTCAGGGCTTGATGCCCTTGGGCAGGGCCGCCTTGGTCAGCAGGGCGCGGTATTCGATGAGCTTGGCGCGCAGGCGGCGGTGGTTGACCGGGCCGGTGCGCAACAGCATCTTCTGGCCCGCGGCCAGGGACTGCAGCTCGTCCTCTTCGAATTCATAGCGCGTCCAGGGGCGCTCGGAGGGGATGGGACCCTTGACCTCGACCAGGCCGACGATCAGCGGATCTTCACGCACGGGCGTGGCCAGCAGCAGGTCGATGACGGCGATCAGGCGGTCGTTGAAATAGGCCTTGGGGTAGCCCAGCTCCTCGTAGGCCTGCTGGAACAGCGGGTAGAGGCTGACGTAGAGCTGCACGATCTGGCGGCTGTTGACGGTCTCGATGAACTGCACCAGGGGCGAGTAGCGCTGGCCGTTGTCGGGATTGATGATCTCGCCCTCGGTGCGGCGCAGGGTGCTGAAGCGTCCGGGCGTGGGGTGCACGGGCCACATGCTGGGCGCGGCGTGCTCGCGGCCCAGGTTGTCGATGGTGGCGACGGTACGACGCACAAAGCTGTCGATCAGCAGGAACTGCTCGACCTTCTTGCGGCCCAGCAGGGTGTTGAGGTCCTCACGCGCGCGCGCATCGGACTGGCCCAACGGCGGCAGGGCACGCACCGCCGGCGGCGGCGGCATGGCCTCGATGGCTTGCACGGGGTGCTGGATCGGGGGCGGGGGTTCGGCAGCGGGCACCGGCTCGGCCGCCGCCACCGGCTGCTGCACCGGCTGGGCCTGGGGCACGATGGGCGCCGGGGCCTCGGCCAGCTGGGGCCGGTAGTACCACGCCGCCACACCCAGGAGCACAAGGACCAGGAGGAGTGCGAGGGCTAGGCGGCTTTTGTTCATGGGTCTCGACGGCGGCAGGCAGGTTCCAAGGGCCGATGCTAGCACTGCAGGCCCTGGCGGGTGCGGCCCTTTCGTGTTGCACTGCGGCGTGTGGGGTCTGCGCTTCGACGCCACAATGGCCACGGACTCCAAGGAGCACGCATGAACCGCCCCAGCCGCATCCTCATCCTCGGCGCCTCCTATGGCTCGCTGCTGGGCATCAAGCTCGTGATGGCCGGCCACCGCGTGACCCTGGTCTGTCTGCCCAACGAGGTGGAGCTGATCAACCGGGAGGGCATCCGCGTGCGTCTGCCACTCAAGGGCCGCGCGGACCTGGTGGAGCTGCGTTCGCAGGACGGCTCGGGCCGGCTGCGCGCGGCGGGGCCGGCCGAGGTGATCCCGGCCGACTACGACCTGGTGGCCCTGGCCATGCAGGAACCGCAGTACCGCAGCCCCGGCGTGCGTGATCTGCTGCAGGCCGTGGCCAAGTCGCGCGTGCCCTGCATGTCCATCATGAACATGCCGCCCCTGCCCTACCTGGCGCGCCTGCCCGGCGTGGATGCCGCGGCCTGCCGCGGCGCCTACACCGACCCCACGGTCTGGGACGGCTTCGACCCCGCCTGCATGACGCTGTGCAGCCCCGACCCGCAAGCCTTCCGCCCGCCCGAGGAAGCGCTGAACGTGCTGCAGGTGCGCCTGCCGACCAACTTCAAGGTGGCCGGCTTCCCTTCGGCCGCGCACACCGACCTGCTGCGCCGGCTGCAGGCCGATATCGAGGCCATCCGCCACAGCGTGGACGGCGAGGCGGTGGAGCTGCCGGTCAAGCTCAAGGTGCACGACTCGGTCTTCGTGCCGCTGGCCAAATGGGCCATGCTGCTGGCGGGCAACTACCGCTGCGTGACGGCCCAGGGCGTGCGGTCCATCCGCGACGCGGTCCATGCGGATCTGCAGGCCTCGCGCGAGGTCTACGACTGGGTCTGCACGCTGTGCAAGACCCTGGGCGCGGCAGAGGCGGACCTGGTCCCCTTCGAGAAATACGCCGCCGCGGCCCAGGGGCTGGCCAGCTCCTCCTCGGCCGCGCGTGCGCTCTACGGCGGTGCGCTGCACATCGAGCGCGTGGACCGGCTGGTGCAGGCCATCGCCGCGCAGCGCGGCATGCGGCATGCGGCCGTGGACGACATCGTCGCGCGGGTGGACGCGCAGCTGGAACGCAACCGCGCGGCCCAAAATTAGTCCGGGCCCCTGCTCGGCACGTCCGTGTTTTGGCATACCATCGGCCCACAGGTCGCATCCCGGGACCTTGATCACGGAGGCTCCCATGGCCAAAGGCGAACAGCGCAGCAACAAGATGGTGAAGAAGCCCAAGAAGGACACTTCGCCCCCCAAGCCCGGCAGCTCGGACCGGCCCATGCCGCCCGTCACCTCGGTGATTCCGCGCGGCAAGGACAAGAACCGCTGACTTTACAAAGCGCGGGGGCAAGCCAGGTCGGCGCCACCACCCCCGGCTGCGTTGCAGGGAGATGGAATCTCTGCCTCGCCGGATCTTGAAACGCCTGCCCTGGCTCGGCCTGCTGCTGGCCGCGGCCGGCGCGGCCGCCAACACCCTGCTGGAATATGCACCCGTGCTATCGGTCACCCCGGTCGTGCAGCCGGTCGCCGTGCAGCGCCAGGTCTGCAGCGTGGATGGCCACTGCGGGCTGCTGACCTTCCACGAGACCCGCACCGCGGGCTATACCGTGATCTATCTCCACGAGGGGCGCGAGCACACGGTGCAACTGCCCCATGACCCGGGCCCCACGCTGGCCCTGCAGGTCGACGCGAGCCGTCTGGGCGAACCCGGCACGCTGCCGACACCGGTGATCATCACCGCGCCGGTCTACGTGCCGGCGCCCGTGGTGATCCACTCGCGCAACTACTACCCCTACGTACCCTACGCGGTCTACCCCTCGATCGGTCTGCACCTGCGATTCGGGCGCGGCCATCACCACCACCGGTACGACCATCGCCCGCACCACCGCGGGCACGGGCATCGGCATCGCTGAGCGGCGCCCTCAGCCCACGGCGTGCACCACCTTGGTATAGGGGTGGGGCTCGCCTTCGACCCACCAGTTGGCCCAGTAGCGGTCCGCGCCGCCGGGCGCGTCGGGCTGCAGGGTCAGGAAGTTGCGCGCGCCGATCATGCGGTGGCCCGTGGTGGGAAACTCGTGCAGCGCCCCGGTGATGCCGCGGTCGATGGACTCGACGTTGCGGCAGACCTGCTCCAGGAAGAAAAGCTGCACGGCCGACGGGGCCGGATGCACGATGGCGCTGCTGGTGAGCTGGTTGACCACGCGGGCGCTGCCCTCGCGCACCGATTCGATCGCACCGACCGCCGCCACATGCACGTCGCCCGACAGCACGGTGACGCGCGTGCCCTGCCCCGCCACCTGCAACAGACGATGGATGAGGCGCAGGCGCTCGGCGCGGTGCGGCGGGCTGGTCCAGTGGTCGCGCAGGTCGTCCTCGAGCTCCTGCTGGCCGGGCAGGATGCCCAGCAGCTTCTCCAGCAATTCGAAGCTCGGATGCACCACGGGGATGCTACTCATGACGAAGAGATGCCTCATGCCACCCGCGGCCTCCTGTGCCGCGAGCCACTGGTAGACGGCGCTCCAGCTCTGCGGGCTCAGCACCTGCTCGGCATGCAGCACCTCGCCCGCCGGGGTGGACTCCAGGCGGCGCGGCCGGCGCTCGCTGCGCATGTCCAGCATCAAGAGACCCAGCGGGCCGATGCGCCAGGCGCTGTTGAAGTGTGTCTGGCCGGGCAACGTGCCCGCTGCGGGGCCGCCGAGGGCCTGGCGCTGGAACAGGCCGAAGGCGGCACGCGCCACCTCGTAGATGCCCTGGTAGACCGGGCAATCGTGCTGCTCGGCGGGGTAAGAGCCCCAGCCGTCCATGATGTCGTGGTCGTCCCACATCATCACGGTGGGCAGGCGTGCGAGCACCGCGGCCACCTCGGGCTGCGACCAGCGCTCCAGGTAGATCTTGCTGAAGTATTCCTCCAGCTTGCGGCGCAGCGTGGCCGTGAACGGCGCCTTGTGGCGCCTGGCCCAGGGCAGGGCCGTCCAGGCCTTGAGCTCGGGAATCACGACCCACATCGCATCGCTGTAGACCTGGTCGCCGCCGAGCAGCAGCAGGTTCAGCGGCCCGTAGGTCTGCGCATCCACCCGGTCCTGCTGCGCATGCAGGCGTGCCAGCCGGGACCACAGAGCGTTGGGCTGCGCCACCTTCTTCATGAGCTTGGGATCGGAATAGCCGTTGCACGAGCCGTAGGCCAGCGCCGGCATCGTGCCGCGCGCGGGCACGTGAAAGGCATGCGACTCGCCACCCACCGTGTAGACCACTTCCTGCGACGCAGCGGTCTGCGGCACGCTGATCTCGAAACGCCAGGCCGTGCAGGCCGTGCCGGGCACCAGGGCCTGAGTGACCTGCACCGGCAGGCCGCCGACCCCGCAGGAGGGTGGGGCATCGGCGCTGTCCTGGACCCAGAGCGCGCTCACGCGCCAGCGGTCCTGTTCACAGCCGAGGAATTGCAGGATGGGGCCGAGTTTCTTCATGACGTCTCCCTGTTTTGAGCTCGCGCGACTGTAGCCGCTGGATGAGCCGCTGTCATCCCTCGAACGTGGGAGCGCATGTCGCACAACACGGGTAAATCCAACACCCTGCGTCAGCTGTTGGAGCGGCACACCTGGCCGCGCGCCCTGCCCTTGAAACTGGTGACCGAGGTCGACTCGGTACAGACCATGCTCAGCCCGTTGGCTCGCGGCGCAGCCGACACCGTGCTGTCGTTCGGCACCACCCGAGCCTGGAACTACCCGCAGGCCCCGAACGTCGCGACCATCCACAACCCCGCCACGCGCAACCAGCTGGTGCTGGCCATCCCCACCGCCGGGCCAGCCACCCACCTGAGTCGTTACGCCACGGAGGCGCTGCACGAGCTGGTGGCGCAGCACATCGGCACGGCCAGCTTAAACACCGAAGCACTAGGAGGGGTTTCAGCAGGTTTTGAGCATAATTGAAGGCAAACACACCGCACGATCAGCGGTCAGGGAGAAGTACCATGCTATTGCGTCATGCGGCGGCGATACTTTTGTGCGCCCAGCTCATGGGTTGCGATCAACTGTCGGCCTTGACGACGCCGGTCACGGAGAAGGTTAATTCCGCCTTTCCGCTACCGGATGCGCTCCAGGTCGCCCACAAATCACTCAGGCAGTCCTTGGCTGACAACCCTGCCGCCCTGCAAGAGACCGACGACCAGTTCGGCAAATTGATGAATGTGCGGGCCCTGAGCTGCACTGCCACCAGCCCGATCGGGCGGCTGGATACGGTCGCGGCCATCCGACGCAAGGTGAGGGATACCGATTGCTTTGGCAGGCAGGATGCCGAACTGGACCAGTGGGTCAGCCTGCGACGTCTGGTACTGCTCCATGCCAAGCCTCCGCTGTCACCCTGGGTGGAGCTATCCGGCAAGGTCCCCATGCCTCACTTGGGCGACAACTCCTCGATGATCGCTTCAGCCAGTGCCTCCAACGTTATCGTCGTGCGCAGTGGCCAGCGTTTTAATGTGCTGGAGATTCCGGGTGGACGCCAACTCCAGTCCATCCCGGTTCCGGATCTGAGCTACCGCCCGCCGCAACTTGGGCTTCCCCCGGTTTCCCGGACGGTTTGCTTAGCCCTTTAAGCCGTCTTCAAACTGCACCGGGCTGAGGAAGTC
>JAIERT010000237.1 GCA_019746735.1 Burkholderiaceae bacterium
TCGATGGCGACACCCACAGGATCATGGGCACATGAGTCTGCTCCTGCGGTGCCATGCGATACGGCATGCCATGCAGATACAAACCTTTCTCGCCCAGCGACTCACCATGGTCCGAGACATAGACCAAGGCTGTTGGGCCACCGCGTGCCTGCAACCACTTGACTGTCTCGGTCAGCAGATAGTCGGTGTAGCGGATACTGTTGTCGTAGGCGTTCACGATTTGCTCCCGCGAGCAGTTTTGAAGAGCCGCCTGGTCGCACTCAGGGGTGAACCTCTTGTGAGGTCCGGTTGTCCGCTTGTAGTAAGCGGGACCGTGGCTACCCATCTGGTGCATCACAACGACAGAACCTCGTGCGACCCGTTGAGAATCCAGCTCGGCAAGACGTGCCGGGAGCTCTCGCAGCATCGCTTCGTCTTGGCATTCACCATCGCTGCACAGGCCTGGCATCGCAAAGTTCGCAGTGTGTACATTTGGAATTCGCTCGCAAACGCCCTTGCATCCGCTTTGGTTGTCTATCCACAGTACAGCCAACCCCACTCTCTGAAGTACGTCCAGAAGATTCTCGTAGCGCTGGTTGCTGGCCTGGAATTCCTCGCGCCCAAGGTGTGAGAACATGCAGGGCACCGAGTCCTGCGTGTTCGTCCCACAGGAGCTCACGCGCGGGTAGTAGACGAGTTGCCCCTTTTTCTGCAAGGCCTCCAGGCGTGGGGTCGTATCCCTGTCATAGCCACCAATTCCGAAGTTCGCGGCACGTGCCGTCTCTCCGACGACCAGAACAATCAGTGGCGGCAGTCCGGAGCTATCGTTGGGTGCGGATTGAAGAGAGGCGTCCCAACCAATTGATTGCAGCGGCTGACTCACCTGTGCAGCTTCACCGATCGAGGTACGGCCGATGGCATACAGCGTGTTGTAGGGATTGACCATATAGCGCAGAGGCTTGTGATTGCGCATGAGCGATGCCAAATCCTGGAAGTTCGCCCAGGTCAGCAGCGGCAATGCAAGCAGAGCAACTCCGCCCAAACCTAGCTGCATCGGGAGCAGACGACGCAGAGGCAGCTCCTTGACGGTCTGGCGCCACCACCACCATCCCGGCAGCAACACGCCCAGGACCAAGGCCACGATCATCTCGCCAGAGAGCAAGTCACGTACTTCCCGTGTATCGGTGTACAGGGCGTTTCGCAACATGCTCGGGTCAATCACCACACCGTACGCCTGCATAAAGTAGCTGGTTGACGTCACCACAAGCAGCAGCACCAGGCCCATAGGCTTGCGCCAACGCGGCCACATGGTGAGCGACAGAAATAGCAGCGTCAGAGCCAGCACCAGCATGAGCAGGTTGGCGACAGTGATCAAGGCATGCCAGCCTTGAGTCTCCGGCAGGCGCCATATGGCTAACCAGAGTGGCAGATTACCGACCGTGGTCAGCCATGCTGCAAGAATCGCGCTGAGTGCCAGCGGATGCCATGAGCTTCGCATTCAGTTCTCCTGTGATTTGAAACGGAAGAACTGGCGAGCAAGATCAGCATGTCACCATGCCTCGCCAAGCTGCGTTGGCGCTTTCGAGAAAGGGAAAGAGTGCTTGCTTCGCCAGTTAGGCGAAGCCAGGCCACTGAGGGCGCTCGATCTGAATAGGTGCGGGATCGAGACGATGAGGATTCACATACCGGAGATCCTCAAACCCTGAGGATACGGGGAAGGAATCCAAGATAACCGGCAAGAGCGCCGGCACACCACCATGATGGTGTGCATGCGCTTGATTTTCCGTTGTAACGGACCCGCTGTACGCAACGTCCAGCTCAGACGTCAGGTCGTCATGCCCATCGTTGTGGTGACCCCAATGCGTGGCGTCCTGTCCCTGATCATGATGTGTGCAGTACGCACTGGCAGCAGACCAAGCGGACTGCAGCGGCATCAGCACAAAGAGACAGAGGAGGAGCCAGCGGCGCATGGGGAGCGATTCTATGCGAGTATTTCTACAGTTGTATGCCTAATTCAGAGTGCATTCGTGTGGGCACTTGCTGCCGCCAGCGAAATGACTTCGGCGATGTCCTCTCGGACGGGCATTGGCTGAAAGGCACTGATGTTAGAGCGTCCCGAATTGCCAATCGGCAGACGACCTAACGCGTGTCCGAGGGGAGCAATCGCAAGGCGAAAGAGTTGCCCTGCTGCTTCATTCCAGTCGCGATCGCGTAGAGCTTGAACGAGCATTAGCCAGTGGGTTCGCAAGTGCGGCCTCCATCGCGTCTGACCAACCACATGAAGGGCTTCCAGCAATAGCCAACGCATTGAAGGCTCCGCTATCGGTGCGGACGCATACTGCTTGAGCAGTAACGAGAAGGTCTCAGGACGGTAGGAAGAAAAATTGTTTTCTAGATGCGTAGTCATAACTCTCACTCCATCGGCATAGTGCAATTTCTTTCGGAGTCGTTATTTGAAACCCTGAAGCCGCTACAGAGTCAAGCCACATCAACTGCTCTTGTCTGATGCCATCAAGGAAGCAACCTAGGGCGCCGCTTTTCCACCCGTGTGCGTCCTGTGAACGTGCCCCGCACTGTTCTTGGTGAGCGTTGATGGTGTACGAGAAAGCTCATTCAGAATCCCACAGTTGGCTGTCACCTGAGCTTCGCAACAACGCTCGCGAAGGCTTTTCAGCTGCTTTTCCAACGCTCGCAACTCCCGTATCCGGCTGGCTACATGGCCGATGTGTTCATCCAGGAGTGCATTCACGTCCCCACAGTCCGATGCGGGATCGTCCTTGAAACGCAGCAGCTGCCGTATCTCATCCAGGGCCATATCCAGATTGCGACAGTGACGGATGAACGCGAGTCGCTCAGCATGAGCCATGCTGTAGATTCTGTAGTTGCCTTCGGTACGGTCGGGCTCAGGCAGCAGCCCTTCACGCTCGTAGTAACGGATGGTTTCGACCTGAGTTTGGGTCTTTTTTGAAAGATCACCGATCTTCATGCTGCAACTCCAATGTCAAGCCTCAACGACACGAGGCTGGAACGCAATCAAGGCCATTCCCAATAGGCAAATGGCGCCACCCACCATATCCCAGCGCGTGGGCGTGACGCCATCCACGCGCCAGAGCCACAGTAACGCGATCACCACATAGACGCCACCATAGGCGGCATAGGTGCGGCCTGCGGCTTGCGGATGCAGCGTCAGCAGCCAGGCAAAAAGCGCCAGTGCAAGCGCCGCAGGCAGGAGCAGCCAAGCTGTGCGCCCCTGTACCAGGACCAACCATGGCAGATAGCAACCTACGATTTCCGCTACGGCGGTGAGGACGAACAGAAATGAGACGCGCAGAGCTTCAAACATGGTAAGGCCGACCAGCGTTAAGGGTTATTGTATCTTAACAACTTGACTCTATAGCCGCTTCAGGGTTTTAAATTGAGCCCAACAAGGAGTGGAAATGAAATCACCGAACACCCCAGAGCAAGACCAGGCACCCAGCTGCGGCTGCGGCAGTGCTTGCAGCACTGCCCCTGCGCCAGCCAGCGTCGAAGCCGCAACGTCTGGTGCAACTGGTGAGATTTACCGCATTCCGAGCATGGATTGCGCTTCTGAAGAAGGTGAGATCCGGCACGCGCTGGCCGGGATTCCGGGAGTGCGAAGCCTGGGTTTTCAGCTGTCGGCACGTACTCTGCGCATCGATGCGCCCGCCGACGTCCTGCCGCGTGCGCTTGACGCCATCCGCCAGGCCGGATTTGATCCCCAGCCCATAGCGCCACAGGAACAGGATGATGATCACGCCCCCATGGCCAAGGGGTTGTGGCGCATGGGCGCCTCTCTGCTGCTGGCCATCGCGGCCGAGTTGCTGGACTTCTTTGCCCCTGAGACGCTTCTGTACAAAGGAGCCGGCATGGCTCTGGCGGCAGTGGCCATCTGGCTGGCCGGCTTCTCCACCTATCGCAAGGGCTTTACCGCGCTACGACAGGGCCGACTGAACATCAGTGCCCTCATGACGGTGGCGGTCACCGGTGCTTTCCTGATCGGCCAATGGCCAGAGGCGGCCATGGTGATGGCGCTCTATGCCATCGCAGAACTCATTGAGGCGCGCGCCGTGGACCGAGCGCGCAATGCCATCAAGAGCCTTCTGGATCTCACGCCAGACACAGCAGAAGTCCGCCAGCCCAATGGCCAATGGAAGGAACTGGCTGCGGCTGACGTGGCGCTGGAAGCCATTGTGCGGGTCAAACCCGGGGCGCGCATCCCGCTTGATTGCGTGGTCATGGCGGGTAACAGCGCGATCAACCAGGCTCCGGTGACAGGCGAGAGCATGCCGGTGGACAAGATTGCAGGCGATCTGGTCTTTGCAGGCACCATCAATGGCACCGGCGCACTTGAAGTGCGTGTGACTTCCTCCGCCAGCAACACCACGCTGGCCCGCATCATCCAGGCCGTGGAGCAGGCCCAGGGCAGCCGCGCGCCGACCCAGCAGTTCGTAGACAAATTTGCCGCCATCTATACCCCAGCGGTCTTCGCGCTTGCCGTGGCCGTGGCATTGCTGACGCCCTGGCTCATGGGCTTGAGCTGGATGGAGGCTCTGTACAAGGCCCTGGTCCTGCTGGTCATCGCCTGCCCCTGCGCCCTGGTGATTGCCACACCGGTCACAGTAGTCAGCGGCCTGGCTTCGGCGGCGCGCCGTGGCATTCTCATCAAGGGCGGGGGCTACCTCGAAGACGCGCACAAGATCAAAGCGATTGCACTGGACAAGACCGGCACGATCACTGAGGGCAAGCCCAAGCTGGTGGCCACGGAGGTGTTGCCTTCACCGATCCCGCGAGCGCAGGTGTTGCAGTGGGCCAGCCGTCTGGCGGGGGAATCGGATCACCCAGTTTCTAAAGCCATTGCTCAGGGATTGGAGCGAAGCAATGGGCAGCTGGAGCAGTTCACGGCCCTGCTGGGTCGGGGCGTTCAGGCCCGTACGGCCGGCCAGACGCTGATTCTGGGCAACCATCGCTTGATCGAGGAGCGTGGCCTGTGCAGCCCGGCCATTGAGGCACGGTTGGCAGAACACGAAGCCCAGGGCCGCACGGTGACGCTGTTGGCCATGGATAGCCAGGTACTGGCCCTCTTTGCGGTGGCCGACACTATCAAGGAAAGTTCGCGTGAGGCTCTGGCCGAGCTGCACGCTCTTGGCGTGCGCTCGGTGATGTTGACGGGTGATAACCAGGCGACAGCACAGACCATTGCCCGCCAGGCCGGGATCGACGATGCCCGCGGTAACCTGCTGCCAGAAGACAAGCTGACGGCAATCGAGGATCTGCAGACACGCTACGGCGCCACGGCGATGACTGGCGATGGCATTAATGATGCTCCGGCACTGGCGCGCGCCAATATCGGCATCGCCATGGGCGCAGCAGGAACCGACACGGCCATGGAAGCTGCTGACGTGGTCATCATGAACGATGACCTGCGGCGTATCCCTGAGCTGATCCGCCTCTCACGCCGTACCCGGTCCGTGCTCTGGCAGAACATCGTGCTTGCTCTGGGCATCAAGTCGGTCTTCCTGGTGCTCTCGGTCCTGGGCAGCGCCACCATGTGGATGGCCGTGTTCGCCGACATGGGGGCCAGCCTGATCGTGGTGTTCAATGGTTTGAGGCTGCTGCGGAAGTGAAGGTGATGCCGGCTTCAAATTGGCGTTGGTATGGCGTGGCCATGCTGGCTGCACTGCTGGACCAATTCACCAAAGTTGTGATCGCGAGTACGTTCGAATTGGCCGAGCAAGTGCCTGTCAGCGCATTTTTCAATCTAGTTTATGTATTGAATCCTGGCGCTGCCTTCAGCTTCTTGGCTGAAGCGGGTGGCTGGCAGCGTTATTTCTTCATCGTGCTAGCGCTGCTTGTATCTGTATGGCTTGTATTTATGCTGAGAATACAACGCTCACGCAATGAGGCGCTTGGCTTGAGTCTGGTCCTCGGTGGCGCGGTTGGAAATGTCCTCGACCGCATCGCAACTGGAAAGGTCGTGGATTTTCTTGATTTTTATTGGAATGGCGTGCATTGGCCCGCATTTAATCTTGCAGACGTCTTCATCAATGCGGGTGTCGCATTACTGCTCGTGGCGACCTTTCGAGAAAATTCCTCACAAACTGTTCCGGGACGGCCGGGCACCTGATTACTGTGTGTCATTCGATGCGCCATACGGCAGATTTCATCGGTTTTATACACTTCATGCAGAATTGCAGCCTACGCCCGCAAAATTCATGATCCGTTCTAGACACTCTCGCTCATTTCTGGCGATGCTGCTGACCTTCTGCTTGGTCAGCGCCTCGCTATGGAGCGTTAGTGCCGAGGCCATGGCAGACGCCTGGGCAGACGAAATCAGTCATATCAGCGTGGGTGGCGGTACGGATCATGGTCCTACTGACAGAGCCTGCAATCATGGATGTCACGCCCAAACCCATTTGGCCGGACTTGACTACGCTGTCACGCCGTTCTACGCACCTGTTTCCACGCAAATGCACTGGGCTAACGCTCGCCCGGTCATACCCAGCCGTCCGGTCGCCGGTCCCTTCCGCCCTCCCCGAGGCACTTTTCAAGTCTGATCCGTCGTGATTTTTCGCCGGGCTGAAACCCGTCGATTCGACTCTGCTTGAAAGGTTATTCACATGTTTCTCGGCAATTTAGCCGGGGGAGGCGCATGGCTGCGCGCCCTTGGCATAGTGGCGGGGATTTCCCTGGCCATGGGGGCAACTCGCGCTGCGGCTGCCCCGCTAACCCTCGAAGACGCGTGGCGCCTCGCTGAAACAGCCAACCCAGCATTGCGCGCCGCGCAGGCAAGACTGAGCGCAGCTGAAGGGCAGCTGCGCGATGCCTCCAGTCTGCTCTACAACAATCCTTCACTGTCGACTGACCAAACCAGTCGCCGGAGCACCCCGAGTGGGCAAGCGGAGAACAGCTACAACGAGCAAGCCTTCGGTATCTCCCAGACATTTGAAATTGCGGGGCAAGCGGGCTATCGCCGTAGCGCGGCAGAACAGGAGCTGGCTGCCATCCGGAAGTTGATCGACGAAACCCGGCGTCAGATCCGAGCGGAGGTCGAACAGCGTTTTGTCCGGGTGTTGGTACTGGAGCGCCGTATCGACGCTGAGCGCGATGCGGTGGCCGCCGTGGAGGAGGCTGCAGCAGCCGTCAAGCGGCGCATGGCAGCGGGTGAGGATAGCCGCCTGGACGCCAATCTGGCATCGGTTGAGGCAGAACGTAGCCGCAATCAACTCGCCGCTCTGAGCGAGCAACTGCTGCAAGCGCAAGCAGAGCTTGCAGCGATGCTGCAGTGGCCTGCAAATAGCGTGCTTGCAGTGGTCGGCGAATTGAACGCCGAAACACCAGCGTACACACTCGATACATTGCTCGGTTCGGCAACTAAGCGACCGCAGCTGCAGGCGCTTGAGCACCGCGAAGCGGCGGCCCGTCGGCGACTCGACTTGGAGAATGCCTCGGTCGTTCCGGATGTGACGCTGGGATTGAGTGTGGGTCAGGACGCCCCCTACGATAGCCGAGAGCGGTTCACCCGCCTGACGCTGTCTGTCCCCTTACCGCTGTTTCGGCGCAACGCCGCTGGCATCGGCAAGGCGGCCACTGAACTGGCCCAGACTGAGATCGAGCGCGAAAGCACAGTCCGTGATGTCAACGCCCAAGTGCGGACTCTCTGGCAACGCCTCGGCAGCCTCAAGGAACGCGTAAAACGTCTCACCGAATCGGTCTACCCCGCCCTGGACGAGAACCGCCGCCTGTCGACCTCCGCCTACCGCGCTGGCGAGATCGGCCTGCTGCAACTGCTCCTCGTCAACCGGCAACTTCTTGATGCACGCCGCGACTACCTCGACGCGGTCGGCGAATTCGTTCAAACCCGCATTGCCCTGGAACAGGCGGCCGGATGGCCCGCCGACCAGACGGAGAAACAGAAATGATTAGAAACCATACATTGACCGTCGTCTTGACACTCGGTCTCGTACTTGCCGCCTGTAGCAAACCCGAATCTCTCGGCACGGTAGAAGCAGCCCAACATGCCGAAACCGAGCCGGCCGAGACCGGCACCATCTCCTTGACAGATCAGGAGATCAAGGAGGCGCGCATCCAGACGGAAGTAGTCAGTGAAAGGGAGGTTGCTGAAAGCATCCAGTTGACAGCCACCATTCAGGCCAACCAGGACCGGCTGGCCCACGTGGCGCCGCGCGTGCCGGGCCGTATTGTCGGAATCAGCTCCAGGCTGGGGGACCGTGTGAGGGCTGGCCAAGCATTGGCCAGCCTGGACAGCCTCGAACTGGGTGAAGCTCACTCAACATATCTGCAAGCCGAAAGCCAGGCTCGGGTGGCGCAAGCAGATTTCGAGCGGGCTGAGAAGCTCTATGCCGACCAGATCGTGCCGCAGAAGGATTTCCTGCGCAGCCGCGCCGAACATGAAAAGGCTCGTGCCAACCTTCGTGCAGCGGCTGACAGGCTACGCCTGATGGGCGTCAACCCATCCCAAGCGGACCACGCTATTTCCACCTTCCCAGTGACCGCTCCCTTCGCCGGAACAGTCATCGAGAAGAAAGCAGTGCTCGGTGAGCTTGCGACGCCGGACCAGTCCCTGTTCACGATTGCCGATCTCTCCACGGTTTGGATCGAGGCCAATCTCTTCGAGAAAGATCTCGGCAAGATTCGGGTTGGCGCCACGGCCGGCGTCACCGTGGCGGCCTATCCGGGCGAGGTCTTCAAGGGTCGCCTGACCTATATCAGCAGCGTCATGGACAAGGAAAGCCGAACCGTCAAAGGACGCGTAGAAGTACGAAATGCCGACGGGCGGCTCAAACCCGACATGTTTGCCACCGCGGCAGTGGACACGGCCACTATCAGCAAGGTCTTGACTGTTCCGACGAGCGCCGTTCTGCTCCTCGAAGGAGATCATGTTGTGTTCGTACGTGAGAGCGCTGGTTTTGAGAAGCGGACGGTTCGTCTTGGCGAAAACCTGGGCGGACGCTCGGTGGTCACGCAAGGACTGGAAGACGGTGAGACCGTCGTGATCGAAGGCGCCTATGCCCTGAAAGCCAGACTCCTCAAATCCAAAATTGGTGACAACCACTAAAGGGGCCAGCATGCTGAGTCGCATTGTCGAAATTTCGTTACGCTACAAGCTGCTGGTACTGGTGGCGTTTTTGCTGGTGGTCGTATTGGGCATCCGCGCCTGGCAGCGGGTACCTCTTGACGCCTTCCCGGACGTCACGCCAGTCCAGGTCAATGTCTACACCGAGTCGCAGGGACTTGCCGCAGAAGACGTGGAAAAGCTGATCACCTTTCCGGTCGAATCCGTGATGGCGGGACTGCCCAAGGTGGAGGAAATCCGCTCCACTTCCCTGTTCGGTCTGTCCTACGTCAGTGTCTATTTCAAAGACAACATGGATGTCCAGTTTGCCCGCCGGCTTGTGAGCGAGAAGCTGGCCGAGGCGAAGTCTCGCCTTCCCGAGGGCTACGGGGAACCCACCCTGGGGCCGAATGCCTCAGGCCTGGGCCAAGTGTTCTGGTACACCTTGGAGGGACTGGACGGCAAGCTTACGGGCATGGATTTGCGCAATGCCCAGGACTGGGGTGTGCGCATGATCCTGCGCACTGCGCCGGGCGTGGATGACGTTCTCTCCTGGGGTGGCGATGAGAAGCAATTCCAGGTACTTATCGACCCGCGTCGCCTCGTCAAGTACGGCCTCGGCTACAAGGAGGTGATGACGGCTATTGCCGCCAACAACCGGCAGGTTGGCGGCCAGTACATCAACTTCCATCGTGAACAGTACCTGGTGCGTGGTCTGGGTCTGGTATCCAATGCGGAAGACATCGGCAGCATTCTGCTCGCCCAGCGTGAAGGGACACCGATTTACGTGCGTGACGTGGCCGACATCCGGCCCGCTCCGGCGCTGCGCACTGGCGCAGTGACGAAGGACGGCAAAGAAGTGGTACTCGGCATGGCCCTGGCGCGGACCGGTGAAAACGCCCAGCAAGTCGTGGAGTCAGTCCGCGCCAAGCTGGCGACGGCCATGAAGAGCCTGCCTGCCGACATCAAACTCGATATCGCCTATGACCGCACGGAGCTGATTGACAAGGCCATCGCCATGGCAGACCGAGCCATGATCGAAGGCGCCATCTTGGTCATCGCGGTGCTGTTTTTGTTCCTCGGCGAAGTTCGTTCGGCGCTGATCGTCGTCGTGGCCATTCCCATGGCACGGCTGATTGCCTTTCTTTTCATGGATGAGACGGGCATGACAGCCAATCTCATGTCCCTCGGAGGGCTGATCATCGGCCTGGGCATGACCATCGACGGCCCGGTGGTGCTGGTGGAAAACGCCTTTCGGTTGCTTTCCCACCATGCCGGCAAGACCGTCAACCGGACTGCGGTGGTGCTGGAGGCAGCACGGGAGGTGATGAATCCCATCGCCTTCGGCGTCCTGATCATCATCGTGGTTTTCCTGCCGCTTTTTGCGCTCACCGGGCTCGAAGGCAAGCTGTTCAAACCACTGGCCATCAACATGACCTTTGCCATGCTGGGCTCCCTGATCTTGACTGTCACGTTGATACCAGTACTGTCGGCCTTGGCGCTGCGCGCCAAGCAGGAGCAGGAACCACGGGTCGTGCGCTGGCTAAAGGCGCGCTTCGAGCCGATGTTGCTGTGGGTGCTAGAGCGCAAGAAGCCCGTGATGATGGCAACGGTTGCCTTGTTTATGGGGGCACTTGCGCTGTTCCCCTTCCTTGGCAAGGAATTCATGCCCAACCTGCAGGAGCAAGGCATCATGTTCCGCGTCACCAGCATTCCGTCCACCTCACTGGAGGAGTCCATCGACCTCTCCGAAAAAATCGAGAAGGAGCTCAAGACCTTTCCCCAAGTCAAGCATGCACTGTCCATGATCGGACGTGCCGAGAAAGGCGAGACCGCAGATGTGAACTACATGGAAATCCTGGTCGATCTGCAGCCGCAGGATACTTGGCCGGAACAGATTTCTTATCAGGAACTCTCAAGCCGACTCCAGAAAAACCTGGAAAAGAAGGTGCCGACGGCCGTCATCGCCGCGACCCAGCCGATCCAGATGCGGGTGGAGGAACTCATCTCTGGAGTGCGGGCCACGCTGGCGCTCAAAATCTACGGTGAAGACTTGGCCAGCCTGGACCGTCTGGCGGCGGCGGCCAAGGAAATCGTGGAGAGTGTGCCCGGTGCGGCCGACGTTGCACTGGAGGCAAACCAGGGCAAGCCGCAGATGGTCATCAAGGTGAACCGGCCAGAAGCAGCCCGCTATGGCATCAATGCCGATGATGTGCTGGACGTCGTACAGGCTGGCATCGGTGGCAAGGCGGTCAGCACCCTGCTCGATGGCATTCGTCGTTACGACATCCAGGTCTGGTTGCCGCCCGAGTTCCGTGACAGTGTCGAGGCGGTGCGCGCCATTCCAATCCGAACAGCCAATGGCGCCTTGATTCCCCTCTCGCGTGTGGCGACGGTGGAGCTGGCCGAGGGTTATTCCTTCGTGCGGCGCGAACAGCTGCAGCGCTATGCTGTGGTGCAGATGGACGTCCGCGGCCGCGATGTGGACGGTTTTGTCGGCGAGGCTGGCGCCCGTCTCCAGTCCAGCCTCAAGCTGCCGAGCGGCTATTGGCTTGAATGGGGAGGTGCCTTTGAGAATCAGCAGCGGGCCATGGCCAAGCTGGCTGTCATAGTGCCACTGACCATCGGGCTGATCTTCATTCTGCTCTATACGGCCTTCAATTCAGTGCGCTATGCCACACTCATCATCGCCAACGTGCCGTTTGCCGCCATCGGCGGCATTCTGTCGCTGTTCGTTAGTGGCCAGTATCTGTCGGTGCCGGCGGCTGTCGGGTTCATCGCCGTCTTTGGTGTGGCCATGTTGAACGGCATCGTGCTGGTGTCCTTTCTCAACGGACTTCAAGAACAAGGCCTTGGTATTCGGGAGACGGTGGTGCAAGGAGCGGTCTTGCGCCTGCGCCCTGTTCTGATGACAGCTCTGGTAGAGATTCTTGGGTTGATCCCCTTCCTGCTGGCCAGCGGAGTCGGCTCGGAGATACTGCGGCCGTTGGCCACTGTGGTGGTTGGTGGACTCATCTCGGCCACCGCACTGACGCTTCTGATCCTGCCAATGGCGTATGAATGGATGGAGTTGCGTCGACAGCAGCAACCTTGAGGCAATACGACAATTAAAGACGGAAAACGCTGAATCTTGCATCGGCGTTTTCCACTGAAATGCCGTCCCGACGATGGCCTTGGGTGATGTCGTTGACGTGGCTGCCGTGCCAATCGCCGTGTGCACCAGCCCGGAGTCCGCGACCACACCAATGCGGGCCTTCATGCCGAATGCCGCTGGTTGCCCTTCTTGGTCTGGTGCATTTCAGGGTCTCGCTTGCCCGTGCTGTTCTTGGTGTCGCCTCAGAAAGCGGAAAATAAAGCACACTAAGGCGTAACTACCGGGCGTCGGTTCTTCGTGGTTCTTTCTCCCCTTGCAGCGACGCGATCAGCGGACAGGAAACGTTTCCTTGCCGTGCATGGCAGGCGCACACAAGCTTGGATAGCACGGCTTCCATGCGCGCCAGGTCGGCCATTTTCTCTCGCACATTCTGAAGTTTGTGCTCGGCCAGGCTGCTGGCCTCCTCGCAATGGGTGCCATCGTCCAGCCGCAGCAGTTCGGCGATCTCATCCAGACTGAAACCCAGCCGCTGGGCTGATTTCACGAACTGCACTCGCGTTACATCCGCCTCACCATAGCGGCGGATGCTGCCATAGGGCTTGTCCGGCTCCGGCAACAAGCCCTTGCGCTGATAGAAGCGGATGGTCTCCACGTTGACCCCTGCCACCTTGGCGAAAACGCCGATAGTCAAATTCTCCAGATTGTTTCCCATATCGCTTGACTCCGTACATGACTACGGAAGTAAGGTTGCACTATTCATTCCGGATTTAAAAGGAGAAATCATGTCACAAGAGAAAACCGGGCGCGGCGCCCTCATCGGCGGTGCCGTCGCCGCCATCGCCGCCTCCCTGTGCTGCGTCGGTCCCCTGGTGCTGGTCATGCTGGGTGTCGGCGGCGCCTGGGTAGGCAACCTCGCTGTGTTCGAACCGTTGCGGCCCTACTTCCTGGGGGCGGCGCTCATCGCCCTGTTCTTCGCCTGGAAAAAAATCTACCGCGCACCGGCTGCGGCTGCCTGCACACCCAGCTCCCTATGTGCCATGCCCCAGACCAACCGACTCTACAAAGTGCTGTTCTGGATCGTGGCCGTGCTCGTCGCGCTCGCCCTGGTCTTCCCCTACCTTGCCCCGTTGTTTTATTGATTATGGAGTCTCGCCATGCTCAGAAAGTTCACGCTCGCTTTCATCCTTGCTTCCGCCTTCGCCGCTTCCGCCTTCGCCGCTGTGCGCACAGTCACCCTGTCGGTGCCGGGCATGTACTGCGAAGTCTGTCCTATCACCGTGCGCAAGGCCCTGGAGAAAGTGCCAGGCGTATCCAAGGTGAATGTGTCCTTCGAGAAGAAGGAAGCCGTCGTGACCTTCGACGACGCCAAGACCACGATCAAGGCGCTCGAAGACGCCACCTTTGAAGCCGGCTATGAATCCACTGTGAATGGCGAAAAAACCAAATGAACGAACATATCCTTCACATAACGGGCATGACCTGCGACCACTGCGCAGCGTCGGTAAAACAGGCGCTGCTGGCGGTCGCCAGCGTGAGCCGCGCCGAAGTCTCCTACCCTGATGCCACCGCGCATGTCGAAGTGGCGGCGGGCACGCCCGTTTCCGTACTGCTCGACGCGGTTCGCGTCAAGGGCTATGGCGCGGAAGCGGGCGGAGGCGCGTGCTGCGCCACTGCGCCCAAGACGCCGGCCAAGCTCAGCGTCGCCATCATCGGCACCGGCTCGGCCGCCTTCGCCGCCGCCATCCGCGCGGTGGAGGAAGGTGCCGAGGTGACGGTGATCGAAGCCTCGACCACCGGCGGCACCTGCGTCAACGTCGGGTGCGTGCCGTCCAAGATACTGATTCGTGCCGCCCACGTGGCCCATCTGCAAGCCCGCCACCCGTTCCCGGGGCTGGCCACGCATGCGCCGACACTGGACAGAAAGGCACTGGTCATGCAGCAGCAGGCGCGGGTGATTGAGCTGCGCCATGCCAAGTACGAAAACATTCTGGAGACCAATCCTGGCATCACCCTGCTGCGCGGCTTCGCGCGCTTCGAGGATGCAAAGACGCTCGTTGTGAAACAACCTGATGGAGCCGAAAAGCGCCTCACGCCCGACCGCATCCTGATCGCCACCGGCCGCTCGCCCCAGATTCCGGACGTGCCGGGACTGGCCGACACGCCATTCTGGACCTCCACCGAGGCGCTGATCGCCGAGGAAACGCCAGCCCACCTGATCGTTTACGGCGGCTCGGTGGTCGCGCTGGAATTGGCGCAGGCTTATCTGCGTCTGGGCAGCCAGGTCACGCTCGTCACCCGCGGCGCGCTACTGTCGAAGGACGATCCAGCCATCGGCGAGGGACTCAAGGCGGCGCTGATCGAGGAAGGCATGCGGGTTCTCACGGACACCCGAGTCAACGCCGTGCGCTTCGACGGCAAGGCCTTTGATCTCGAAACCAGCGCGGGCACCCTCAGCGGCGACCGGCTGCTCGTCGCCACCGGGCGCAAACCCAACACGGCAGGGTTGAGTCTCGCGGCGACCGGCGTGATCACGGATGCCAGCGGCGCCGTCAAGGTGGACGACCATCTGCGCACCAACGTGCCGCATATCTTCGCCGCCGGCGACTGCACCAACGCGCCGCAGTTCGTGTATGTGGCGGCGGCGGCCGGCACCCGCGCCGCCATCAACATGACCGGCGGCGATGCGGCATTGGATCTGTCCGTCGTGCCTGCAGTGGTGTTCACCGATCCACAGGTGGCCACGGTGGGCCTCACCGAAGCGCAGGCGAACGAACTGGACATGGCCACCGACAGCCGCACGCTCACGCTCGACAACGTACCGCGCGCGCTGGCCAATTTCGACACGCGCGGCTTCATCAAACTGGTGGCGGACAAACAGACCGGGCGGCTGCTAGGTGCGCAGGTATTGGCGGGGGAAGGCGGCGAGATCATCCAGACCGCCGCACTGGCCATTCGCAACCGAATGACGGTGACCGATCTGGCTGGGCAACTCTTCCCCTATCTCACCATGGTTGAGGGACTGAAGCTCGCGGCGCAGACCTTCAACAGGGATGTGAAGCAGCTCTCCTGCTGCGCCGGTTAAGAAAAAGAGGTGTTCAATGAACGCCTAATCGAGCTCACATTTGAGAATCCACCATCCTCCTTCGGATGATGTGGCGACTCTGAAGTAGGCGGTAGCAATCGTGCATTGCCCCTTGGTCATGTCCTACAACAAGTCCTGAGACGGATCATCAAGTTACAACGGGGGTAGCTGCTGGCCACTAGCCATGGCCGCTTCACCGCCGGTCAGCCTCGCCGTATCGCGTCTGCCAAGCCTCTTCTGTGAGCCCCGACACTTCCCGGTATATTTTCAACTCACGAGCGTCCAGAACGATCTTGCCGTTGATGGTGAGCCGGCCACGTATACCCCTGTACTGGCGCGTACTTACTAGATGATCCATCAGTTTGAGCAGCAGTCCTCGCAACTCGTTTGAGTCCGGACCGGGCGATGGCGTGGGCAGCTCGGGCTTGATGGCCACAGTGTCGTCAGATTCTTTTCGTATGAGCCCGTCGATGTCGATGCCCGGCCGCAGGGATTTGAGCAGCGCTCGCAGGCCGTCGTTTTCCCGGGCGACCCACCGAGCCGTGCTTTCAGTATCCCGTATGCGGGCCTGGAGGACCGGGTCGTGCACGGTGTCGGCAATGCTTTGGGCGCTGCCGGTTAACCTAGGGTTGGCGGCCTGCTCGGCGACTCTCAGGCGGATGTACTCTCCCAGTTGGGAACCTTGGTTTGCTACCGTGGAGTATGCTGGCCCATCGGCTCCGCAGCGGCGGACCACTTCCGCGACCGAGATATGCACCTTGTCTTTTTCCATCCAGTCACAGACTTCTTTGATGAGTCGAATGTTCTCCCGACGCAAGCTGTTACGGGAACCAGAGACTTCGCCAAAGAGCACGTCCGAGGCGCGCCGCGTGGTCTTGGGTGTTGGCTTGGTGGTCATTCTGGTCTCTTGACTTTGAGTCGGCGTTTGGTCTCGACCATGGCTGGGACCGAGCCACCGGATAGAAGAGATTTCAAGTCGCCCTGAAGGTTGGGGATACTTTGGAGTTGGGTTTTCCCCTCGAGCAGGGCGGTGGCGTCAAGCGGTGACGCCGTCGCACGCTGCATCAGCTCAATCGTCAGGTTTGCGGCTGCGAGGCGCTGCGAGTCGTCTAGCTTAAAGAACATGGAAGACAGTTCGCGCTCGTCATTAATAGCCAGGAACTTCCCGACAGCCAGTTCTATGTCCTGGTGAGCACTTAGGGCTTCGTCGACGAAGTTTGGCAGAATTTCCGCGCAGGTCGACAAAAAATGCTTGAGTTCGAGCTCTGTGGCTGGCCCATACCCGAAATGAGCTTCCCCTTTGTCATGCTGCTTGAACAGCACGATGGACTCGGCGCGTTTGGCAGCCTCCTTGGCGTTACGGGCTTCACGGTACGCATCGAGCTTGCCAATTGAACTCTCGTAGAAGCGCATCCGGTGCCACCACTCTGTGAGCATGTTGTTGAGCTGCCGCTCTTCGATGTCGTTCTTGCCGCGCAGCAGGTCAGCCAGACCGACGTCGCCAGCGTCTTCAGCATCCATAATCTTTTCGCGGCTGGAGGCCAAGGAGGCCACCTTGTTGCGAATCTTCATGATCAGCTTGTTGATTCATTTCCAAACCTGAGCCATTTCTAACCGGATTCACGTCCAAATCTGAGCCACGTTATCCACCTATC
>JAIERT010000249.1 GCA_019746735.1 Burkholderiaceae bacterium
TTGCGCGCAAGAACTACTTCTACCCCGACCTGCCCAAGGGCTACCAGATCAGCCAGTTCGAGATCCCGGTCGTGCAAGGCGGCGAGATCAGCTTCTACCTCGGCGAACAGAAGAAAACCGTGCGCCTGGTGCGCGCCCACCTGGAAGAGGACGCGGGCAAGTCCCTGCACGAAGATTTCATCGGCCAGAGCGGCATCGACCTCAACCGCGCGGGCACGCCGCTGCTGGAGATCGTGACCGAACCCGATATCCGCTCCAGCGAAGAGGCCGTGGCCTACGCCAAGGAGCTGCACAAGATCGTGACCTGGATCGGCATCTGCGACGGCAATATGCAGGAAGGCAGTTTCCGCTGCGACGCCAACGTCTCGGTACGCAAGCCGGGCCAGCCCCTGGGCACACGCCGCGAGATCAAGAACCTGAACAGCTTCAAGTTCATGCAGCAGGCCATCGACTACGAGGTGCGCTGGCAGATCGAGCAGATCGAGGACGGCCACGCCATCCAGCAGGCCACCGTGCTCTTCGACCCCGACACGGGCGAGACCCGCGCCATGCGCACCAAGGAGGATGCGGCCGACTACCGCTACTTCCCGGATCCCGATCTCCCGCCGCTGGTGATCGCACCCGAGTGGGTCGAACGCGTGCGCAGTGAACTGCCCGAGTTGCCGCGCGCCATGGCCGCGCGCTTTGTCGCCGACTACGGCCTGCCCGAGTACGACGCCAGCACGCTGACGCAGAGCAAGGCCATGGCGGCCTACTTTGAAGCCGTGGCCCAGGCTTGCAAGCAACCCAAACTGGCCAGCAACTGGATCATGGGCGAGGTCTCCCGGCGCCTGAACGCGGCCGAGATCGGGATCGAGCAGGCGGCGGTCAGCGCAGCGCAGCTGGGCGCCCTCATCACGCGCATCAGCGACGGCACGATCTCGAACAACGCTGCCCGCCAGGTCTTCGATGCGCTGTGGACCGGCGAAGGCCAGGATGTGGACGCCCTCATCGAGGCCAAAGGGCTGAAGCAGATGAACGACGCCGGCGCGCTGAAGCAGATCATCGACGAGGTCATTGCCGCCAACACGGACAACGTGGCCCAGTTCAAGGCCGGCAAGGACAAGGCCTTCAACGCGCTCGTCGGTCAGGTCATGAAGGCCAGCAAGGGCAAGGCGAATCCGCAGCAGGTCAACGATCTGCTGCGCAGCAAGCTGGCTTGAGCGCACGGGGCCGCGCCAGCCGGCGCGGCTTCAGTTGGCAGCGGGCGCGGCGATCTGGGCCCAGAGGAGCTGCAGACGCTGCAGCTCCTCGTCGAAACGGGCGTTCACGCGCACCATCTCGGCGTCCTGGTCGGCGATGAAGCGCTCCTGCACCGCCATGCTCTTCTCGTTGTCGTCCACCAGGCGGCGCAGGGAGGGCGGCACCTTCTCCGGATCCTTGGCGTAGAACTCAAGCTCGGTGTCGAGCTCCTTGCGCTGGCGCTGCAGTTCCTTGACGCGGTTCATCGCCGCCTGGCGCACCACGGTGATCTGGGACAGGGCTTCGGTACGCTCCTTGTCGTGCGTGGCGCGGTTGGGATAGCGCACCAGCAGGGCGCGCTCGCGCCGCTTTTCTTCGGCCTGGCGGGCACGCTCCTCGGCTTCGCGGCGCTGCCTGACTTCGAGCGCGGCGCGCTCGGGACCGGTCAGGGACGGCGGAACCACGGCGCGCACCGTGCCGCTGGGGTTGAGCAGCAGCTGTTCGCGGTCGGCGCACTCACGGATCGGGCGGTCGGAGGTGAGCCGGCGGCCCTTGGCGTCGGTGCAGCTGTAGATGCCGCCACTGGTGGTTTGCGCCAGCGACGGGAAGGCGTAACCGCCCAGCATCAGCCCTGTCAGCACCACCCCTGCCAAACGCATCATTTCACTTGTCCTGGACACCGTAGCGTTGTCGATAAGCCAGCACTCTTGCATGATCGGCCGCGAGACCGTCCTTGCTGTGCTGTTCCAGATACTGCAACAAATCGCCCAGCTCCGCAATGGCGGCAACCTGCAGGCCCAGGCGATTGCGGACATATTGCACGGCACTGTAGGGCACGTCCTGGCCGTTTTCGGTCGCCATCTCCTGCCGGTCCAGGGCGATCACCACGCCATGGGGCTTCGCACCGGCGGCCTCGATCAGGGCGATGGACTCGCGCGCCGCAGTACCGGCCGACATGACGTCGTCCACGATGAGCACCCGGCCCTTGAGCGGCGCACCGACCAGGGTGCCGCCCTCGCCATGATCCTTGGCTTCCTTGCGGTTGTAGGCAAAAGGCACATTGCGCCCGCGCCGCGCCAGCTCCACGGCCAGCGCCGCACCGAGGGGAATGCCCTTGTAGGCCGGGCCGAAGATCATGTCGAACTCCAGGCCGGAGGCGAGCACGCGGCGGGCATAGAATTCGGCCAGCCGGCCCAGCTTGGCGCCGTCGTCGAAGAGACCCGCGTTGAAGAAATAAGGGGACAGCCGGCCGGCCTTGGTCTTGAATTCGCCGAAGCGCAGCACGCCGCACTCGACGGCAAAGGCCACGAAATCCTGGGCCAGGCTATCCTGACCCGTCACACCACCTGCCGTACCGCCTGCCATGGGAAAGTCCTTGTTCAAACTCGTCAGCCTCAACCTCAACGGCATCCGTTCGGCCACCAGCAAGGGGCTCGAAACCTGGATCGAGCAGACGCGGCCCGATTGTATGGGTGTGCAGGAGGTCAAGGCCCAGGCGCCGGACGTGGCGGGCAAGTTCGAGCAGCTCGCCGGCCTGCAGGGCTATTTCCACTACGCCGAGAAGAAAGGCTACTCGGGCGTGGGCCTCTACACGCGGCACGAACCCAGCGATGTGGTGACCGGTTTTGACGGCGGCGAGTTCGACGCCGAAGGCCGATACGTGGAGTTGCGCTTCGACACGCCGCAGCGCAAGCTCTCGCTGATCAGCTGCTACTTCCCCAGCGGCTCCTCGGGCGAGGAGCGGCAAGAAGCGAAGTTCCGCTTCCTTGACCTGATCTACCCGCACCTGCAGCAGCTGCGCGGGCAGCGCGAGTTCATCCTCTGCGGCGACGTCAACATCGCCCACAAGGAGATGGACCTCAAGAACTGGAAGGGCAACCTCAAGAACTCGGGCTTCCTGCCCGAAGAGCGCGCCTGGATGACGAAGCTGCTCGATGAAGGCGGGCTGGTCGACGTCTACCGTCGGCTGCAGCCCGAGGCCACGGACGCGGCCTACACCTGGTGGAGCAATCGCGGCCAGGCCTACTCCAAGAACGTGGGCTGGCGCATCGACTACCACCTGGCCACGCCGGCGCTGGCCGCGCTGGCGCGCCGGGAATCGATCTACAAGGGCGAGAAATTCAGCGACCACGCGCCGCTGACCGTGGACTACGACTTCGCGCTCTGAGCGTGCCGGCGCGGCCCCATCATGCCCCCGCAGGTATGATCAGGGCATAAAACGCACCTGCAGGACGGCGCCCACGCGCCTACCGGACAGGCACAGGGGGACACCATGGCCGTACGACATGCCCAGACCCGCTCCTGCCCCTGCCCCTGCCCCTGCCTCGGACCTCGGTCCGTTCACGCCCTTTCGAACGTTCCGCAATGAATGGCTGCTGCTCCTGGGCGCTTTGCTCGCCCTCGGGGGTCTGCTGGCCTACACGATCGTCCACGAACGCGAGACGATCGGACAAAAAGAGCGCGATCATCTGGCAAAACAGGCCCAGATCATCCACGACAGCCTGGAACGCCAGTTCGACTCGGTCAACCGGGCCCTGCTCAACATCCGGGAAGAATGGCCGGCCCGCAGCGTACGCGATGGCTCGGTCCGGTCGGCGATCCCGCGCCTCAAGGCCTTCGTCGAGGCCATGCCGGGGGTTCGGGGCCTGTTCATCGTGGACGCCGATGGCATCCTGCGAGCGACCAACTTCACCCAGCTGATCGGCACCGACGTCCGTGAACGGGTCTACTTCCAGCAGGTGCTGAAGAACCCGAAAGCGGACATCCTCTACCTCAGCCCGCCCTTTCGCACTGCGCTCAATGTCTGGGGCATCAACATGGTGCGCATGATCCCCGGCCCCCGAGGCGAGTTCGCCGGACTGGTGGCGGCCACCCTCGATCCCGAGGAATTCAAGCTGGTCCTGCGCTCGGTCAACTACGCGCCCGACGTCTGGTCGGCCCTGGCGCATGGCGGTGGGCTGATGTTCCTGGTCGAGCCGGAGCGCAGCGACCAGCTCGGCATGAACCTGGCGCAACCCGGCTCCTTCTTCAGCCGCCACATGGCCAGCGGGGCCGTGGCGACGGTGCTCAGCGGCACGGTCTATCGCACCGGCGAGCAGCGCCTGCTGGCGCAGTACACCATCCAGCCCCCCGACCTAAAGATGGACAACGCGCTGGTGGTGGCCATCGGGCGGGACCTGAACGCACTTTATGCCCCCTGGCGCAAGGACGCCCTCACCAAGGGACTGCTGCTCGCCATCCTGTCCTTGAGCACGCTGTGTGCCCTGTACCTGCTGCAATGGCGCAAGCTCAAGGGCCTGCGCGAGATCCAGCAGGCGCAGGATGCCTTGCGTCTCAAGACGGAGGAGCTGCAACACTACTTCGACAACGCGCTCAACCTCTTGTGCATTGCGGATTTCGAGGGGCGGTTCGTCAAGCTCAACCCGGCCTGGGAAAACGTGCTGGGTCACAAGCTGGCAGACCTGGAGGGGCAGCTCTTCCAGAATTTCCTCCACCCCGAGGATCGGGCGCAAACCCTCGCGGCCCTCGACCGGCTGCGCCAGGGCGAAAAGGTGATCGGCCTCTGCAACCGTTACCGGCACCTCGACGGCAGCTACCACGACATCGAGTGGCAGGCGGTCCGCCAGGGCGACCTGATCTTCGCCGACGCACGTGACATCACCCAGGAGCGCAGGAACCAGCAGGCCATGCGGGATCTCAACACCCGCCTGGAGGCCCAGAGCGAGACCCTGCGTTCGCTGGCCTTCCTGGACGGTCTGACGGGCGTGGCGAACCGGCGGCGCTTCGACGAGAGCCTGCAGACCGAATGGCGCCAGTGTCTGCGTCAGCGCACACCGCTCGGCCTGCTGCTGCTCGATGTCGATCACTTCAAGCTCTACAACGACCACTACGGCCATCAGGCCGGTGATGCCTGCCTGCAGGTGCTGGCCAGGACCCTGCTCAAGCACATCGGGCGACCGCACGATCTGCTGGCGCGTTACGGCGGCGAAGCGTTCGTCTGCCTGCTGCCGCATACCGATGCACCGGGCAGCCAGGCCAAGGCCGAAGCGTTGCGCCAGGCGGTGATGGAACTGGGATTGCCGCATCAGCGCTCGCCGGTGACCGGCGTGGTGACCCTGAGCATCGGCGTGGTGAGCTGGGTGCCCACCGACCAGACGACATCCGAACAGATGCTGTTGGCAGCCGATGAGGCGCTCTATGCGGCCAAGCGCGCCGGGCGCAACCGGATCGCGTGTGCATCGCCCTATCCCGTCGCCGCCGCTGACCCGGCCGGGCTGAGTCACCCCGCCTAGCCCGGCGCCAGCCGCCGGCCCGGCTAGGCCCTGTTGCGCAGCTTCTGGTGGATGCGCCGCGTGGTGCGCCACACGGCCCAGAGCACCAGCGGGATCAGTGCACCGGTGGCGATCTCCACGTTCAAAGGCACACCGGCCGCCTTGACGGCCTTGACGGCGTAGAGCAGCAGGCTGACGACGTAGTAGGAGATGGCCGCGATCGACAGGCCTTCCACCGTGGTCTGCAGGCGCAGCTGCAGTTCCTGCCCGCGCGTGAGCTTTTCCAGCAGCTGCTGGTTCTGTGCCTCGGTGGCGATGTCCACGCGGGTACGCAGCAGCGCACTGGTCCGCGCCACGCGCTCGGACAGGGACATCAGGCGCTGGGCCGTGGCCGCCACCGTGGCCATGGCCGGCGAGAGCCGGCGCTGCATGAACTCGCCCACGGTCTGCGTGCCCGCCACTGGCTGCTCACGCAGTTCGGCCAGACGCTGGCTCACCAGGGTGTCATAGGCGCGCGTGGCGGCGAAACGGTAGTCGTGCTCGGCGGTGGCGCGCTCGATGCGCGCGGCCAGCGCCACCAGGGTGTCGAGCAGCTCCTGCTCGGAGGCCGATTTGTACTCCAGCCGCGCCGTGATGTCGGCCAGGCGTCCCTCGGCTTCGCCCAGCATGGGCCCCAGCCCCTTGGCCACGGGCAGGCCACGCAGGGCCATGAGGCGGTAGGTCTCCAGCTCCAGCAGGCGCTGCGAGATCCGGCCGGCACGGGTCTCGGTGGTGGTGGGCGGTGCCAGCACGAGCATGCGCTCGAAGCCGTCCTCGCGCAGCTGGAAGTCGGTCACGGCCCAGGAGTGGCCGTTGTTGCCCATGACCGAAGCCACGACGGTGCGGCCCCCGAACCAGCGCCGTGCCTGGGCCATGGTGGTCTCGGGCACGCTGATGTCGGCCTGCGCCATGGCCAGCTGGATGGCCGCGATGGTGCGGCCCGGGATGTCGCGCAGCCAGGCCGGCGCCACCACGAGCTCGCCGGTGAGGTCCGGGTCGCTCGCGCCCAGCGCCGCCTGCGCGGGCAGGGGCTGGACGATGGAGTAGCGGGTGAACTCGGTGTGGCGCTCCCACTTGACGGTGTAGCCCTCGAAGCGCAGGCGCAGGAAATTGCCCTGGAGCTGGTCGGGCGTCAGGTCCTGCTGGCCCGGCAGGCGGCGCAGGTGCGCGCACTCCTGCTCGCGGCTGATGCCTTCATTGAGCACGGCCACGTAGATCACCAGCGCCGGCAGGCGGATGCGTGCCGGGGGCCGGGCATGGACTTCGTTGTGCAGCTGGGCGCGTTGCGCGTCGTCGTCGGGCAACAGGCGGTCAGGGGCGTGGTTCATGCACCCCATTGTGCCGCCAGCGGGTAACGTTTCGCGTACAGAATCGTGGCATGTGCGACTTCGGGTGGACAAATTGAAACGCAGAAGGGGCGGCGCCCTGGTCCTGCTGCTCGCGGCGTTGCCTCTGCTGCTGGCGGCCCGGCCGGTCGCGGCCGCAGGGGAGGCTGCGGCGCAGCGGCCCCGCATCGGGCTCGTGCTCTCCGGTGGCGGGGCGCGCGGCGGTGCCCACCTGGGGGTGCTCAAGGTGCTGCAGGAGCTGCGCGTGCCCGTGGATGTCATCGTCGGCACCAGCGCCGGCTCCATCATCGGCGCGGCCTACGCCAGCGGCATGCCGCTGGACGAGCTCGAGGCGGACCTGCGGCCGTTGAACACGGCCCTGCTGTTTCGCGATGTCCGGCGCGACGACCTGTCCATGCGCGGCAAGGCCGAAGAGCAGTACAACTACATCGGCCCCGAAGTCGGGCTGACCCCCGAAGGGATCGCCCTGCCCAAGGGCGCGGTCTCCGGCGTGGCCCTGGAGGCCGTGTTGCGGCAGCTCACGGCACGGCAGAAGCATCCGGAGTTCGACCGCCTGCCGATCCGGTTTCGCGCCGTGGCCACGGATCTGGGCACCGCCGAGATGGTGGTGCTCGACCGGGGCAATCTCACCGCCGCGGTGCGCGCCAGCATGGCGCTGCCGGCGGCGGTCAACCCGGTCGAGATCGACGGCCGCCTGCTCGTGGACGGCGGCGTGAGCCGCAACCTGCCGGTGGACGTGGCGCGGGCGCTGGGCGCGCAGGTGATCATCGCGGTCAACATCGGCACGCCGCTGCAGACGCGCGACCAGATCCAGTCCTTGCTGGGCGTCACGGACCAGATGATGCGCATCGTGACGGTGCAGAACACGCAGCAGTCGCTGAAGGAACTCGGGCCCGACGACATCCTGATCGGTCCGGAACTCGGCACGCTGGGGACGGCGGACTTCGACCGCCTGCTCGAGGCCGCCGCGGCCGGCGAGCGCGCCGCGCGTGCTGTGGCGCCGGCGCTGCAGCGCCATAGCGTCGGCGAGGCGCAGTACGCCCAATGGGAGTGGCAACGCATGTCGCTGCAGCCCGGCTACACACGGGTGAACGCCGTGAACGTCAGCGGCACGCGGGTGGTCAACCCGGAGGTGGTGCGCGCCATGCTGCGCCTGCAGCCGGGCGGCACCTTCGACGCCGAGGAACTGGACGCCGACCTGCGCCGGCTCTACGCGACCGGCGACTTCGAGAGCGTGAGCTACGCCCTGGGCGAGCAGACGGATGGCGGCACGACGGTGAGCGTGCAGGCCACCGAGAAATCCTGGGGGCCGACCTACCTGCGGGTGGGTCTGGGCCTGTCCAGCGACTTCTCGGGCAACGCCTACTTCAACCTGCTGCTGGCGCACCGCCGCACCTGGCTCAATCCCCTGGGCGCCGAGTGGCGCAACGAGCTGCAGACCGGCCGCATCGACCGCCTCAGCACCGAGTGGTTCCAGCCCCTGAACATACGGCGCAACGTCTTCCTCAGCGCCCAGGGCGAGGCCCGGCGCGAGCCCTTCGACCTCTTTGCCGACGGCCAGCGTGTGGCGCGTTTCCGGCGCGACGAGACGGCGGCGCGGCTGCAGGCCGGCCTGGCCTTCAGCGACTGGGCCGAGCTGCGCGCCGGGCTGGTCCGCGGCCGCGTGCGCCTGGGCACGGACACCAGCACGGTGCCCGGCGAGCTGCTGCTGCCGACCGTCGACACCGGCGGCATGGAGGCGCGGCTGCGCCTGGACACGCTGGACAGCCTGGGCTTCGCGCGCCGCGGCCAGGCACTGGACCTGCGCTACTTCGAATCGCGCCCCAACTTCGGCGCCGACCTGCGCTACGAGAAGCTGGATCTGGCCTGGCGGGGGGCCGCCAGCCGTCAGGCCCACACGCTGCGCGCAGCCTTCTACGCCAGCCGCGCGCGCGAGGGCGACCTGCCGGAGCACGAGCTGGTTCCCCTGGGTGGCTTCCTGCGCCTCTCGGGCTACCAGACCGGCGAGCTGCTGGGCACGCGCGCCCAGCTGGCCCGCCTGGTCTACGCCTACCGTCTCAGCGGCCCCGGCCTGCTGCAGGGCATGGAGCTGGGCCTGTCGGCCGAGGCAGGCCGCGTGCGCGACGTGCTGCAGGACCCTGACCACCGCGGCACGCTGCGCAGCCACGCGGCCTACCTGGCGGTCGACACCCCGGTCGGGCCGCTCTACCTGGGCGTGGGGGTGTCGGCCTCCGGCTCCTCCGCGGCCTACCTGTTCCTCGGTCTGCCCTGAGCGGTTTTCGGTAGCATCCGACCTTTCCCCAGCTCCTCTTCATCCCGACCGGCCATGCTCCAGTACCAGACCGTCCCCGTCACCGCCTTCGAACAGAACTGCTCCATCGTCTGGTGCGACGAAACCATGGAAGCCGCCGTGATCGACCCGGGTGGCGACCTGCCACGCATCACCGCCGAGGCCGCGCGCCTGGGTGTCCAGCTCAAGGCCATCTGGCTGACGCACGCCCACATCGACCATGCCGGCGGCACGGCCGAACTCGCACGTCTGCTCCAGCTGCCCATCATCGGCCCGCATCCGGGCGACCAGTTCTGGATCGACCAGCTGGCCGAGCAGAGCCGCATGTTCCGCTTCCCGCAGTCCGAGCGCTTCACCCCCACGCGCTGGCTGGCCGACGGCGACACCGTCACCATCGGCAAATGCACGCTCAACGTGCGCCACTGCCCGGGCCACACCCCGGGCCACGTGGTCTTCCACTCGCCCGAGGCCAAGCGCGCTTTCGTCGGTGACGTGCTGTTTGCCGGCTCGATCGGCCGCACCGACTTTCCCCAGGGCAACCACGGCGACCTGATCCGCAGCATCACCGAGCGTCTGTGGCCCATGGGCAACGACACGGTCTTTATCCCCGGTCATGGCCCCGAAAGCAGCTTCGGGCGTGAACGCCAATCCAATCCTTTCGTGGGCGGGACGTAAGCGCCCGCTACTGTCTTTCCGGACATGTTGCAGCGCCGCACAGAGACCATGGATGGCACTGGAGTAAACCCCCGGAAGTGCCGATGTTTCCGAATAATCAAGTCCAGTGTTGAACTCGAGGAATTGTCATGTTGTCCCTGCGCGCCCGTCGGCTGGCGCTGGCCGTCCTGTCGATGGCGGCCACCCTGTCGACGGCTCAAACCCTGACCACCAGCCCCGGCCCGCACGGCCTGGGCTCCGGTCTGTCATGGAGCCTGCGCAGCGACCACACGCCCGGCCTCAAGTGGAGCGCGCCTGAGCCGCGCACCGAGCTTGGCGCCCTGGGCGACCAGAACCGCAGCAGCCTGTACGCCGACTGGTTCCCGTTCACGGGCCATGGCTTTCGGGTCGTGGGCGGGCTGACGCTCAACGACACCTGGACCAACCCGCTCGGCGGGTCCCACGCCACCAGCGCCGTCTACCAGCTGCGCCCCCGGACCACGACCTATCTGGGCATAGGCTATGGTTCGCACGGCCGGTCGGGCAAGGGCCTGGGCTTCTATGCCGACATGGGCGTCTCGATGGGCGCGGCCGCAGAAGGCGACAGCGGCCTGAACGGCGTGTCGGGCATGGCGTTCGAAGGCTGGCGCACCCAGCAGAACGGCTGGCTGGGCTTCCGCTACCTGCCCAGTGTTTCCCTGGGCCTGATCTACCGCTACTGAAGCCGCGCCTTGCGGGCCCGCTCATACAGCGGCATGACCTTGGGCAGGTTCTGCTCGATCTCGGCGATGCGCGTCTTGCCAGCCGGATGGGTGGACAGCCACTGCGGCGGCGCGCCCTTGCTGGCCGCGCTCATCTTCTGCCACAGCGTCACGCCGGCACGCGGGTCATAGCCGGCCCGTGCAGCCAGCTCCATGCCCACCAGATCGGCCTCGGTTTCGTCGCTGCGGCTGAAGCTCAGGCGGGCCAGGCCGGCGCCACCTCGTGCGGCCGTGTCGGTCAGCTGGGGGTCGATGCCCAGCCAGGCCGAGAGCACCGCACCGAGCACGCGGGCGCCGCCCTCGGTCGCCACACCCTTGGCCAGGCGCTCGCGCGCATGCTCCCGCAGGGCATGGGCGACCTCATGGCCCATGATCATGGCCACCTCGTCGTCGCTGAGCTTGAGCTGATCCAGGATGCCGGTGAAAAAGGCGATCTTGCCGCCGGGCATGCAGAAGGCGTTGATCTGGGGGGACCGGATCACGATGACCGACCACTTCCAGTCCTTGGCCCGTGGATTCCAGGCCAGCGCATGGGGAATGATCTTTCGCGCGATGCCCTGCAGACGCCGCACCTCGGGATGGTCGCGCGGCAGCAGGGCCTGCTTGCTCGCCGCCTGCTGCTGGATCTGCAGGTACTGCAACTCGGCCTGCTGCTCGATCTCCTGCGCGGAGACCAGCTTGGTGAAGACCGAGTTCTTGCCCACGTCCACGCCTTCGCGCTGCGGGTCCGGGCGCTCCTTGCAGGCGGCCAGCAGTGCCGCGCACAGCAGCAGCGCGCCGAGCCGGATGAGCGTGGGATGTTTTCTTGCTTGCATGGGACGGAAGATCAAAAGCTGCGCTTATTATTCCCGCCATGTCTTCCAGTGCGCCCGAAAGCCCGCCCATCAACAAGCCTTCCTGGGGTGCCACGCTGCGGGTCTATCTTGAACCCGCCACCCTGCGCATGCTGGCCCTGGGCTTTGCCGCCGGCCTGCCGCTGCTGCTCGTGCTGGGCACGCTGAGCTTTCGCCTGCGCGAGGCCGGCGTGGACCGCGGCACCATCGGCGAGTTGAGCTGGGTCGGCCTGGCCTATGCGTTCAAGTGGGCCTGGGCGCCCCTGGTCGACCGCCTGCCGCTGCCGCTGCTGCACCGCGCCCTGGGCCGGCGCCGCAGCTGGCTGCTGCTCTCGCAGTTCGCCATCATGGCCGGGCTCGCCGGCATGGCGCTCGCCAACCCCCAGCAGGGCCTGTCCGCCGTGGTCTGGTGCGCATTGCTCGTGGCCTTCGCCTCGGCCACGCAGGACATCGCGCTCGATGCCTACCGCATCGAATCGGCGGGCAGCGAGCGCCAGGCCGCGCTGGCCGCGGCCTACCAGACGGGCTACCGCGTGGCCATGATCTGGGCCGGCGCCGGCGTGCTCTGGCTGGCCGCGCGCGCCGAACTGCAGGCCACGGGCTACCAGAACGCTGCCTGGACCACGGCCTACCTCGTCATGGCCGCCAGCATGCTGCCCGGCGTGCTCACCGTTCTGCTCTCGCCCGAGCCGGCGCGGCGCGAGCTTCCGCCGGCGCGCAATGCCGCCGAGTGGCTGCAGGGCGCGCTGGTCGAACCCTTTGCCGACTTCCTGCGCCGCTACAAGTGGCAGGCCGCGCTGATCCTGGCGCTGATCGCCGTGTACCGCATCAGCGACGTGGTCATGGGCATCATGGCCAATCCCTTCTACGTGGACATGGGCTACAGCAAGGACGAGGTGGCTGCCGTGACCAAGGTCTACGGCGTCATCATGACCCTGGTAGGCGCCTTCGTCGGCGGTGTACTGGCCCTGCGCCTGGGCGTGATGCGCGTGCTCATGCTCGGCGCCGTGCTCAGCGCCGCCAGCAACCTGCTCTTCGCCTGGCTGGCCGGCCACGGCCACGACGTGCAGGCGCTGGTCTTCGTGATCTCGGCCGACAACCTCTCCAGCGGCATCGCCTCGGCGGCCTTCATCGCCTACCTCTCGAGCCTGACCAACATCAGCTACTCGGCCACCCAGTACGCGCTCTTCAGCTCCATGATGCTGCTCGCGCCCAAGTTCATCGCCGGCTTCTCGGGCCATTACGTGGACGCCTACGGCTATAGCCCCTTCTTCGTCTCCACCGCCCTGCTGGGCCTGCCGGTGCTGCTGCTGGTGGCGCTGGCCGCGCGCGCGCAGCGCGCCCGGGCCTGAGCGCCGGTTTACCTTTCTTTACGCCCGCGACAAGGGCGGCTGACGGCCCCGGACGACGATCACGGCATGAGCGATAGACTTGCCGAGATGAACCCGCCTCTGCTGATGATCGAAGACGACGCCCGCCTGGCCGCCATGGTCAGCGACTACCTCGGGCAGTCTGGCTACAGCGTGCAGGTCTGCGGCAGCGGTGCCGAGGGGCTGGCCCGTCTGGAGGCCGCCCACCCGCCCCCGCAGCTGCTGATCCTCGACCTGATGCTGCCCGACATGGACGGGCTGGAGATCTGCCGCCGCATCCGCGCCCTGCCCTCGGCCCTGGCGCAGATCCCGGTGCTCATGCTCACGGCAAAAGGCGATCCGATGGACCGCGTGATCGGCCTGGAAATCGGCGCCGACGACTACCTGGCCAAGCCCTTCGAGCCGCGCGAGCTGCTGGCGCGCATCCGCGCCGTGCTGCGCCGGCGCAGCGGCAACGGCGTCGCTCCCAGCAACCAGCTGCGCTTCGGTTCCCTGGCCATCGACCGTGACGCGCGCAGCGTGCATGTCAACGGCGAGGCCTGCGAACTGACCTCCTACCAGTTCGATCTGCTGGTCACGCTGGCCGAGCGCGCGGGCCGCGTGCTCACGCGCGACCAGATCATGGAGGCCGTGCGCGGCCGCGAACTCGAGGCCTTCGACCGCTCCATCGACGTGCACATGGGCCGCATTCGCGCCGCCATCGAGGCCGACCCCAAGAACCCCAAGCGCATCCTGACCGTGCGCGGTGTCGGCTACGTCTTCGCGCGTCAGCAGGACTGATTCATGGGCACGCCCCTGACCCAGCGTCTCTACCTGCGCATCTGGCTCGCGGTGGTCGCGGCCATCGTGCTGCTGACCCTGATCTTCGGCTGGATCTGGCGCACCGAGGCCGAGCGCGAGCGCGCCCAGCGTCCGGGCCGCGAGATCATCCTGCGCAACGCGCAGGGCGAGGTGCTGGGCCAGGCTCAGGCGCGCGGTAACCGTGTCCCGGGGCAGGGCTGGGAATTCGAGGTGCCGCTGCGCAACGGGCAGACGGTCATCGTGCAGCTGCCGCGCCCGGGCAACCGCCCGCCGCCCACGCCCGCGCCCTCCTGGTGGCAACCCCCCTACAGCTTTCTGGCCCTGCTGGTGCTCGTGGCCTCGGCCGTGGCCCTGGGCGCCTACCCCATCGTGCGCCGCCTGACCAAGCGGCTCGAAGCCCTGCAGCAGGGTGTGGAGCGCTGGGGCGAGGGCGAGCTGGGGCGCCGCCTGCCCGAGGACGGGCAGGACGAGGTGGCCTTTCTGGCCCAGCGCTTCAACATCGCGGCGGCCCGCGTGCAGGCCCTGCTGCTCTCGCACAAGGCCCTGCTGGCCAATGCCTCGCACGAGCTGCGTTCGCCGCTGGCGCGCATCCGCATGGGCTTGGAGCTGCTCGAAAGCCAGCCCGGGCCGGCCACGCGGGCCGAGATCGCCCGCGACATCCGCGAGCTGGACCAGCTGATCGACGAGATCCTGCTGGCCAGCCGCCTGGACGCCAGCCCCGACGACCTGGGCCCGCTCGAACCGGTGGACCTGGTGGGCCTGGGCGCCGAGGAATGCGCACGCACCGGCGCCGAATTCGAGACCCCGCCGGGCGTGACCAGCCTGGTGGTCGCGGGCCTGACCCGCCTGCTGCGCCGCGCGCTGCGCAATCTGCTGGAAAACGCCCGCCGCCATGGCGCCGGCACCGTCACCCTGACGCTGCGCACCGAAGGCGGGCAGGCCGAAATCCGCGTCTGCGACCAGGGCCCGGGCGTGCCCGCGGCCCTGCGCGAGCGCATCTTCGAGCCCTTCTTCCGCCTGCCCGGCGCCTCCGAACGCGAGGGTGGCGTGGGCCTGGGCCTGGCCCTGGTGCGCACCATCGCCCAGCGCCACGGGGGCCACGTGCACTGCGAAGAAAACCCCGGCGGCGGCGCCTGCTTCGTGCTGCGCCTGCCCCTGGCGCACTGACCCGGGTTTGAAACGGCCCCGGCCGTGAAAAACCGCACGCCCGGGCAGGGCGTGGGGCTGGCATTCGGGCCGGGCCTTTCCTATGGTGGAGATCAGCAGGACACCACCATGAACGCCACCCCCTCACACACCGACCGCCCGACCCAGGTTCGGCACCATCCCAGCTTTCGCGGCCTGCGGGTCGAGCAGAACCTGCTGAGCCCCTTCACCATGTACACGGTCGAGCTGGACAGCCTGGGCCTGTTCATTTCGGACTCCAGCCTGGAGGCCTTCAACATGGCCTTTGAAGCCCTGTTCAACCCTGGGCCCCAAACTCAATTCAGCTGAAGCAGCATCCTGAATGTCTTATTTCGCGACACTTCCGCCTCCATATCCCCAATTTGTGGGATATGAAGTCTGTGCGGCGGTCGATATATTCATTCCCGTACTGCTGTCACAGTCAAGGTTTACAGATACTGCCGGTTTGCGTTTTCCTCTAGCAGCGCAGGCTGGTATCAACGGTCCCAACGACGTCCTTTCGAGGACTTTCTAAGCCACCCGCAAGGGTGGCTTTTTTTTACCCGCCGCGGGCCAGCGCCTGGAGGACGCGGTCGGCGTGGATATCGTTGAGGCAGCGCAGATGGCCCAATGGGCACTCGCGCTCGAAGCAGGGCGCGCAGTCCAGCGGGGGCTGGTAGGTGGGATCCTGTTTGAGCCAGAGCACCTGGGCGCGCGCGCTGAGCGGCGGCGTGTGCTCGGGGCTGCTGGAACCGAAGATGGCCACCTGGGGCACGTCGAGCGCCGCGGCCACGTGCATGAGGCCGGTGTCGTTGCTGATGACCTGGCGCGCGCCGGCGATCAGTGCAAAGGCTTCGTCCAGGCGGGTGGCACCAGCCAGGTTGCGGCAATCGGCGCCTGCGGCCAGGGCACAGATCTCGACGCCCAGCGGCGCCTCCTTGCCCGAACCCAGCACGATGGCGGGCGCAGCCAGCGAGCGCGCCAGTTCCGCATACCGGGCCACGGGCCAGCGCTTGGCGGGGCCGTACTCGGCGCCTGGCACGAAGACATAGTAAGCGCCGCGCGTCAGCCCCTGCCTTGCCAGCACGGCCTTGACCTCGGCATCGTCCATGTGCAGCCGAGGCCGATCGGCCTCGATGCCGGGCTCACCGGCCAGCGCCGAGTAGAAAGCCACCATCGGTGGCCGCTGGCCCTTGGACGGGTTCTTGAGCCGGTGCGTGAGCAGGCCCACGCGCGCCTCGCCCAGGTAGCCCACGCGCTTGGGGATGCTGGCCAGGAAAGGCAGCAGAGCACTCTTGATGGAGTTGGGCAGCACATAGGCCGTCTGGAAGCGGCCCTCGAACTGCCGCGCCAGCGCGCGCCGGGCCTTGAACTGCAGGCCGCCGTGCGCGAAAGGGAATTCAATGACCTCGGCCACCTGCGGCATGGCACGGTAGACCGGTGCCACCCAGGGCAGCGCCCCGACGGTGAGCCGCTCGCCGCGCGCAGCAAGACGGCGCATCAGCGGCTCGGTCATGACCGCGTCGCCGATCCATTGGGGGGCGATGACGAGCGAGGATGTCACGCGAGGATCATGCATGATGCGCAAGCTGCCGCGGGACCAGCTTAGCTGGACCGCTGGCGGCGCCCCCTTGAGGGGCTGAGGGCCGCGGCTCCAAGCCTGCTTGCGCAGGCTTGGACGTGCCCGAAGAGTCGCAGCCTCTGGCTGCGACGCCGGGCGGCCAGCGGCCGCCTCGGGGGTGGTTCAATGGGACGCGGCGAAATGCTCACCGGCCTTGAGCTTGTAGACGGTGCCGCAGTAGGGGCACTTGGCTTCACCGGTGTGGGCCACGTCGAGGTAGACCTTGGGGTGGCTGTTCCACAACTTCATGTCCGCCTTGGGGCTGGGACAGTAAACCCCGCCCTGGTGGTTCAGATCCGTGGCCAGCAATTCAACCGTCTGCTTGCTCATGTTGTCTTCCTCAAACTTTGGTCAGCCAGTGCGAATATTTTGCGTTGCGGCCGTTCACGATGTCGAAGAAGGCGCTCTGGATCTTCTCGGTGATCGGGCCACGCGAACCGATGCCGATCTCGACGCGGTCGAGTTCGCGGATGGGCGTCACTTCCGCGGCGGTGCCGGTGAAGAAGGCCTCGTCGGCGATGTAGACCTCGTCACGCGTGATGCGCTTCTGCACGATCTCCAGGCCCAGATCCTTGGCGATGTGGAAGACGGTGTTGCGCGTGATGCCGTTGAGTGCGCCGGCCGAGAGGTCGGGCGTGTAGATCACGCCGTTCTTGATGACGAAGATGTTCTCGCCCGCGCCTTCGGAGACGAAGCCGGACGAGTCGAGCAGCAGCGCCTCGTCGTAGCCCTCGTCCGTGGCTTCCATATTGGCCAGGATGGAGTTGGTGTAGTTGCTCACCGCCTTGGCCTGCGTCATGGTGATGTTGACGTGGTGGCGCGTGTAGCTCGAGGTCTTGACGCG